>JBNKYQ010000215.1:0-4869 GCA_050300975.1 Kordiimonas sp. | reverse complement strand
ATCCCTCGTCCCCAGCGCTTCTCGGACCACAGAGAGGGCTCTCACCATGACCCATCCCGATCGACCGGACCGCCGGCCGGCTCGGCCTCAGTTTTCCTCCGGACCCTGCGCCAAGCGCCCGGGCAGACATGGCCCGCGTCACCTCACCTACGGTTCTTGAGGACAGGTCCGCCGCCGCTGACCGCCTGCTTGAAAAGGCCCAGGCCCGGGCGGAGGAATTGCGGGCCTACCAGGCAGCGCAGGCTGTGAAAGGATTGAACCTTTCCGACGCGCTCAAGAAAGACATGACGGATGCCCTCCCGGACGGTGATATCGACGCCTTCAAAAAGCGCTTTAAAACGGAACTGAGGCTCGCGCGGTTTCATGCCCGCCCCTACGTCTGGCGCGACACGGCGGAGGCATGGCTGGACGCCGGCCGGCTTGAGGATGCCTATGCCGCTGCCTGGCGCTTCCTTGACATGGCGAAGAGCGACCGCGACCGGGCCGCCGCCCTTGATGTGTATGTCAAGGTCATGCTGGCCGAACGGAAACCGGAAGAGGCCCTGACCACCCTTGGGGAAGCACAAGCCATGCACCGGGACAACAAGCGCCAGACGTGGCTGGAAACCATCAAGGGGCGCTTCACCTTGCGGGTGGTTGACCAGGTCATGGATGTGGAAGGCCGCACCCCGCGCGCCTGCCTCGTACTAAGCCATCCAATCAAGGACCCGCTGCCCATTGAGCTGAAAGACTATGTCCGGTTCAGCAGCCCACGCGACGTAGCCGTGCGCGGCGAAGGCAACCGCATCTGCCTGACGGGCCTGACCTACGGCGACAAGCTGGACGTGACCCTGCTCGCCGGCCTGCCCGGCGAAGACGGCGCCAAGCTCTATGACGACGCCAAGCGCACCTTTGCGGTGCCTGATCGCACGGCCCGCGTGATGTTTGGCAACGGCACCTACATCCTGCCCAAGGTGGGTGACGAGACCGTGCCGCTCAAAAGCGTCAATGTGGCCAGCGCGTCGCTCGGCCTGTACCGCGTACCGGATGGCGGCATCGTGCCGTGGATGAAATCCGGCCGTGACAGCCAGAACCTGAGCGAATGGGAGCAACGCGACCTCGGCAACGATATGGGCGAACGCGTCTGGGAAGGCACAGTGGATATCGACAATGTCAGGAATGAGGAAGTCACCACCCTTGTGCCCATCCGCGACATTCTCGAAACGGTCAAACCCGGTATCTATGGCCTCGTGGCAACACCTGAATCTGACGAAAAACGCCGCCGCTGGGAACGCTGGCAAACCCAGTGGCTGGTAATCTCTGACCTGGGCGTCATGTCACTTCAGGGCGCAGACGGCATGCATGTCTTCATCAATTCGCTTGAAAGCGCGAAGCCGGTGCGGGGTGCCAAGGTGACAGTCATCGCCCGCAACAATGACACACTGGCTGTGGCCAAGACCGACCGGCAAGGCCAGGCAACGATCGCCGCTGAGCTTCTGCGGGGACAAGGCGGCAACAGTCCGATGGCGCTTGCTGTCAGCACCGAAGACGGCGACTATAATTTCATCAAGCTTCAGGGCGCGGCGCTTGACCTGAGCGACCGGGGCACAGAAGGCCGCCATGCCACGGGGCCACTGGACGCCTTTCTTTATACCGAGCGCGGTATCTACCGCCCCGGGGAGAAGGTGCTCCTGTCCGGTCTGCTGCGTGACCAGGCTGCCAAGGCTGTCAGCGCCCTGCCGCTCAGCCTCGTGATCACCCGTCCGGACGGCGTTGAAGCCCTGCGGGAGCGCGTCACCGGCGACACCCTTGGCGCCTACGCCTTCCACTATCGCCTGTCACCCGCGGCCCGCACAGGCCAATGGCGGGTCAACCTCTATGCCGATGACGCCAACAACAGCGTGGGCGGCACCCACTTCCAAGTTGATGATTTCGTGCCGGAACGCCTGACCGCCAAACTTGAAACCGTCGAGCCGCAACTGACAGAAGGCACACCGCTTGAAGTGCATGTACAGGCAGATTTCCTCTATGGCGCGCCGGGGGCAAACCTTAATGGAACGCTCTACGCCTCACTGGAGGCGGACCCTACCCCCTTCCCCGACTGGAAAGACTATCAGTTCGGGCTGGCGCAGGATGATTTCACCCAGGAAAAACTGACACAGCTTACGTTCAAGACCGGCGAAGACGGCGTGGCCCGCGTGGCGCTGACAGCCGAACGGCTGCCACAAACCACCCTGCCCCTGCGCGTCAAACTGACGGCAGATGTCCAGGACGTCGGGGGCCGGTCCGTGCAGGACGGCGCCTGGCTGCCGGTTGGCCGCCAGCCTGTTATGCTGGGTCTGCGGGCGGACGGTCGCGGGCATTTTGAAAGAAGTGAGGCGGCGGGCCTTTCTGTCGTTGCCGTCGACGCCGAAGGCAAACCGCTTGAAGGCAAGAAGCTGACCGCCGTGTGGGTAAAGGAACACTATAGCTACACCTGGTACCAGAGCTATGGGCGCTGGCAGTACCGCACCAGCCAATATGACGAAACCATGGGCGAAGAAGAGCTCATGACCGGTGCGGACGGGCTGGCCCATGTCTCCCGCATGCTGCCGTGGGGCCGCTACCGGCTCGATGTGTTGGACGCTGACGGCAGCGCCGCCTCCAGCAAGCGCTTTTATGTTGGCTGGTGGATGTCCTCCCAGAACCCGGACGTACCAGACGGGCTTGAGCTGACCGTGGAGAACAATGCCCTTGAAAGCGGCGACCGGCTGCGCGGGTTCGTCAAAGCCCCGTTTGATGAGGGCGTCGCCATCCTGACGATCGCAAACGACCGCATCCGGGAAACCAAGACCATTGAACTGGGCAAGGACGGCGCCACGTTCGATTTCAAGGTGAAAGCCGACTGGGGGCCGTCCGCCTATGTGCTTGCCACCGCTATCAGGCCAAGCGCCGGTGCCATCTCGCGCCTGCCGGTGCGCGCCACCGGCCTGGCGTGGTTCTCTGTCAACCGGCAGGCACGGTCCAAACGCCTGTTGTTTGACGTACCGGATACGGCCCTGCCCGGACATCCGGTCACTATCCCGATCAGCATTGAAGGTGACCGGCCCGAAGGCTCGGTCAAGGTGACGGTCGCGGCCGTGGACGAGGGCATCCTCAATATCACGCGCTTCAAGACGCCAAACCCCGATGACTATTATTTCGGCAAACGCGCCTTCGCCTTCGATGTTCGCGACATCTATGGCCGGCTGATCCGGTCTGAGGAAGGCAAGCGCGGCACGATCCGCACAGGCGGCGACGGCTTCAATGAAGTGACAGTGACTGGCTCACGCCTGCAGGAAGAAAACAACCTCTTCAGCGCCATCGCCCGCACCACCAAGGCCGTAGCCCTGCTTGAGCGCGATATCACGCTTGATGAAGACGGCAAGGCCAGCGTGACATTTGACCTGCCCGATTTCATGGGCCGCCTGCGCCTGATGGCCATTGCAACGTCAGCCGACGCTGTCGGCACCGGCAGCGCGAAACTGACTGTAAGGACGCCCGTGGTCGCAGACCTGATCACCCCGCGCTTCCTGGCGCCGGGTGACGCGTCAAAGGCCACCTTCACTATCCAGAACCTGTCGGGCAAGGACGGCGAATTCACCGTAAGCCTGAAGGCAAGCTCAAGTGAGGTCAGCCTTGATGCCCCTGATGCAAAGTTCAGCCTCAAGGACGGCGAACGCCGCGACATTGTCGTGCCGCTGAAGGCCATCACGGTGGGTGACGCCGGGATAGAGCTTTCCGTCACCGGCGCCGGCCTGCCGGCTGTGTCGCGTCACTATGATATTTCGGTACGCCCGGCGTGGCCCTACATGACCCGGCGTGCGCGCCTCACCCTCAACCCCGGCGAAGCAAGCGCCGCGGAAGCCATCGATGTGGATGAGTTCTACAAGGGCACGGTAAGCCAATATATGACGGTCTCCTCAAGGCCGAACCTTGAGGCCGGGCGCCTGTTCCAGGAACTGCGGTCCTACCCTTACCGCTGCAGCGAACAGACGGTATCCCGCGCGCTGCCGAGCCTCTATTTCGGTGACTTAAACAAGCTCTATGGACTGTCCCTTGATGAAGGCGAAGCTGCCAACGCCATTGAAAATGCCGTGATGGTACTTCTGGACAGGCAGCAGTCTGACGGCAGCTTTGGGCTTTGGGGCAGCTATAGCCATAGCTACCCCTGGCTGGACGCCTATGTCACCGACTTCCTCGTGCGCGCCAACGACAAGGGCTATTTTGTCCCGGATGCCGCCATCACCATGGCCTTTTCCCGCCTCAAGCGCATGGTTTCGAACCGCGGCAACGGGTTCCTTGAAGCCACGGCTTACGCGCATTATATCCTCGCCCGTTATGGTGAAGTGTCAGCCAGCGAAGTCCGCTATTTCGCGGACCAATACGGCAAGAAACTTCGGACACCACTCGCATTGGCGCAACTGGCGGGCGCCCTGAATGTCATGGGTGAAGCGGATCAGGCAGAGGCCTATTTTGTCCGATCTGTGCGCAGTCACCGGCCAAACCATTCCTTGCACGGGGATTATGGCTCCCGCCTCAGGGATGTGGCGGCGCTGACAACCATCCTGGCTGAAACCGGCACCGACGCCGCCCATATGGCAACGCTGGCGGAGGAGCTGGAGGCAAGCGTGGCGAAAGACCAGTGGCTCAGCACCCAGGAGATGGCGTGGCTCGCGCGCGCGGCGGCCTCCTACGCCCAGGACGGCGGCGGCGAGACCGTGTTCGAGATCGACGGGCAGGAGACAACAGCCACCACCGGTTTCTGGCGCAAGATACTGCCGTCTGACACCAACTTCAGCGCCGCAGAGATCAGCAACCTGGGCGACATGGCCATCCGCGTCACCCACACCGTGCGGGGTGTGACCAAGG
>JBNKYQ010000214.1:0-4880 GCA_050300975.1 Kordiimonas sp. | reverse complement strand
TGTTGCCGCACAGTGGCGCGGTAGCCGGCTGGATTTCGCCTTTACGGTGAAACCGCAGCTTCGCCCTGCCCGGCCGGAAAAGCCGCCCCTGATGATGCCTGCCGATATGCCCAAGCGGCGCAAAGGTGGTACGGAAGCAAACCGCCGCGCGCTTCTCCATGCCATCGCCCATATTGAGCTGAATGCCATAGACCTCGCGTTCGACATGGTTGCCCGTTTCGGCGACCTGATGCCCAAGACCTTCACGGATGACTGGGTCCAGGTTGGCGATGATGAGGCTCGGCACTTTTCGCTCCTGCAGGCTCGCCTCAAGGCGCTGGACTGCTATTATGGCGACCTCCCGGCCCACGACGGGCTGTGGCAGTCAGCCATGGACACCAAAGACAGCCTGCCCGCGCGCCTGGCCATTGTGCCAATGGTGCTTGAGGCCCGCGGCCTCGACGTCACACCCAAGATGATCGAACAGTTCAAGGCCGCGGGTGACACGACATCCGCAGACGTTCTGCAGACCATCTATGAAGAAGAAATCGGGCACGTCAGCGCGGGCACCCGTTGGTTCAAGCATCTTGCAAAGCAAGGCGGGCTGGATGACAAGGCCTGGTTCCAGGAACTGGTCAGCGAATATTTCAACGGGTCCTTGAAGCCGCCCTTCAACAAGCCTGCCCGCAACCGCGCGGGCATGCCCTGTTCCTTCTACGAACCCCTGGCCGACCTGCTTTCAGAAGGACAATAAGCTTGACCATTGAGCCGAAATTCGGTGGAATGGAAAAAAACTACTATAAATTATAGCTTTATTAGCTTGATGCATGCCTTTATAGAAGGGTGACGTCAAACGGGGACGAACAGGGCGAGGACGCGCTTAGCGTGGATGGTATTTGAGTAACGATCTGACATTACTAGAGAAATTCCAGATCTTCCGGCAAAAATATTTTCCGGAGCGCCAGCTGTTTTTGCGCAGCGAAGGCCGCGTTCGCTTTGTTACCATCAGCAGCTATACCCAGATGGCCGCGACAACCGCGCTGACAGGCGCGTTACTTTGGGGGGCTGTAACCTCCTATCACTATTTGACGCGCGACCAGGTTCTTGAAGCCAAGAACCGCACCATCACCACCATGTCCGCCCAGTATGAATCCCTGTCGAATGATTTTTCCGCGCTTGAGATGGAAGTCGAGCGCAAGGCCAAACAGCTTGAAACCCGCCAGCGCCTTCTCGAAGAAATGGTTGGCGTGGACCAGACTGACCAGGCCGTGCCCGCGAGCACCGAGCCTGAAGCCCAGCCTGACACTGGGGCAAGCAACACCACATCCATGAAAGCCGACGACAAGCCGGGGTTCTTCGCTGAAATCCTTGGCGCCGGCACGGCGCAGGCCGCGATCCTCTCGAACAACGACCGGCGCAAGAACCTTCTGTCCCGGCTTGAGAAGATGCAGCACCGCCAGCAGTATCTGGCCAGCGCGCTTCTGAATGACGCCGAAGCCCAGATCGCCCATATTGACAAGGTTCTCGAACCAACCAAGCTGGATAACAGCAAGCTTCTTGAAAAAGCCGAGAGCATGGTCACCGCGATGGGCGGCCCTTATGTTCCGGAACAGGACGTTCAGCCTGTATTCCACGATAATGATCAGGACACCTTTCTTCGCCTGATTAACACCCGTCAGCGCCTTGAGATGGTCACATTGGTGCTCAATAGTGTCCCTGTTGGCCAACCTGCGGATAAATATTATCTCTCCAGCAAGTTCGGCCGACGCAAGGACCCACTGAAGAAAACCTGGGCGAGGCATTCTGGCCTTGATCTGGCAGGCTGGCCGGGAACGTCCATCAACGCCACTGCCCCGGGTACTGTTGTCCATGCCGGTTGGTATGGCCCCTACGGGAACATGGTCGAAATCGATCATGGCAACGGCTTCAGGACACGCTATGGCCATATGCGCCAGGTAAGGGTCAAAAAGGGAGACGAGGTAGTACTGGGTCAACGCGTGGGAGACATGGGCAAGACAGGACGGGCAACCGATACGCACGTTCACTATGAAGTCTGGTTCGATGGCGAAGTACGCGACCCGATGCCTTTTATGAAAGCAGCAAATGATGTTCTCGAAATCCAAGGAAGAAATGAAGAAACCAGTCAGCAATAACGCGCCAGCGCCCCGTTCGGGTGCAGCGACCGCCCCTTCCCTCATCGCGTCCGACGTTCAGATCGACGGCAATGTCCGTACGAGCGGCGAGCTTCAGCTTGATGGCAGTATTACGGGCGATGTGTCCTGTGGCGGCCTTGTCATGGGTGAGACCGGCGCCGTAAAAGGCACGATTTCTGCCGACAGCGTTACCATCCGCGGTACCGTAAAGGGTGAAATTCGCGCCCGGTCTGTCCGGCTTGAAAAAAGTGCCATCGTTGAAGGCGATGTGGTGCATGAAAGCCTGTCTGTGGAAGCCGGCGCCAAGCTGACCGGTCGCTTCGCGCACTCCAGCAATCCGACTGAAACAAAGGCCGCTCCAGTGACTGCGGCTAAGGACGAAACCGCAGAAACGCCTTCCTTCGTCAAGGCCAAGCCTGCCGCCGAATAAGCGGGTATAAAGCCAATTCACAAAAAAAGGCGCCTCATTGGGCGCCTTTTCTTTTGCCTGTTTGCCAGACTGTCTAGTCGATGTCTGCGACTTCAGCGTCCGTGCCGTGAACGCGCGCTGCAAGGGCTGCCGCCATGAAGCGGTCCAGGTCACCGTCCAGCACCTTGTCAGGTTGGCCGGATTCCTCGCCCGTACGCAGGTCCTTCACCATTTGGTAAGGCTGCATCACGTATGACCGGATCTGGTGACCCCAGCCAATCTCCGTCTTGGAAGCGTTGATCGCATTGGCTTCCTCTTCGCGGCGGCGAAGTTCCGCCTCATAAAGCCTTGCTTTCAGCATGCTCATGGCAGCCGCGCGGTTCTTGTGCTGCGACCGTTCTGCCTGGCACTGCACCACAATGCCCGACGGTTGGTGGGTGATCCTAACCGCACTGTCGGTGGTGTTAACGTGCTGCCCACCCGCACCTGATGCCCGGTAAGTATCCACCTTCAGGTCGCCTTCATTGATATCGATCTCAATACTGTCGTCAATCACCGGATAGACCCAGACAGAGGCAAAGCTTGTGTGGCGCCGCGCGTTGCTGTCATAAGGCGAAATCCGCACCAGACGGTGCACGCCCGATTCCGTCTTTAGCCAGCCATAGGCGTCTTCGCCCTTGATCTGCAGCGTGGCGGATTTGATGCCAGCCTCTTCGCCCGGCATATATTGAACCGTTTCGACCTTGAAGCCGCGCTTCTCGGCCCAGCGCATATACATGCGGTGCAGCATGGACGCCCAGTCCTGGCTTTCGGTGCCGCCAGCGCCGGAGTGGATCTCCACATAGGTATCGTTGCCGTCGGCCTCGCCGGACAGCAGCGCCTTGAGTTCGGCGTCCTTCGCCTTTTCAGCAAGGCCCTTGATCGACTCTTCAGCTTCCGCTTCCATATCCCCGTCGCCTTCCATTTCGGCGAGCTCAAGGATTTCCAGCGTGTCGGCGAGATCGGTTTCAATCTCCTGCACGGCCTTGATGGCGTCGTCGAGCTTGGTGCGCTCACGCATCAGCTTCTGTGCGTTCTGGGGGTCGTTCCAAAGATCAGGGTCTTCGGCTAGTGCATTCAGCTCTTCCAGCCTGAGTAAAGCCCGATCCCAGTCAAAGATGCCTCCTCAGCAGTGCCATTGACTGCTGGAGTTGGTCGACGGTTGCCTGAGCTTCCGCGCGCATAAATACTTCCTTCGTTACTTAAATCATCCCGGGCGAAAGCGGGATCAATAGATGCCGCCGGTACCCTTGCGAATTGTGCTTTTGGTTTTACCGGTTTCAAGCGAGCCGTCAAGTACCGCATACTGACCGACGCGGGGTTCAGTTCCCGGCTTGAAGGCCTCAAGGATCACATCCTTGTCCCCCAGCGTGGCGGGCTGGCCGGTTTTGGCGTCGATCCGCACCAAGCGGATACCAGACGGCATCCGGAACGGCACGCCGGGTTCGCCTTTGAGCGCATCGCGCATGAAATCCCGGAAAATCGGTACCGCAACGCTTGAACCTTCCTCGAACCGGCCAAGGGACCGTGGGCGGTCAAAGCCTGTGAACACGCCCACTGCCAGGTCTGCCGAGAAGCCAACGAACCAGGCGTCTGTGGAATCGTTAGTGGTACCGGTTTTGCCCGCAAGCGGCTTGCCAAGGACGCGGATTTTCCGCCCGGTCCCGTTCTGCACCACGCCTTCGAGCATCGACACCACCTGATAGGCGGTGAGTGGATCAAGGATCTGCTCCCGGTCATCCGGAATGGAAGGCTCATGGGTTGTCTGGTCCCAGCGGATGGTGCATTCCACGCATTCGCGCTCATCGTGCTTGTAGACGGTGCGTCCGCGGCGGTCCTGGATCCGGTCAATCAGCGACGGCGTGATTTTTTTGCCGCCGTTCACCAGCATGCTGTAGGCACCCGTGAGCTCCAGAAGCGTCACTTCAGATGCGCCCAGGGAGGACGCCAGCGTCGGCTCCATATTTTCGCCAATACCGAACTTGTCGGCATACTTCAGCACCGTGGGCATGCCCAGGTGCTGCGCCAGACGAATGGTCATCAGGTTCTTGGATTTCTCGATGCCGAAGCGAAGCGTGCTGGGGCCGTAGAATTTGTTGGAACTGTTCCGCGGCTTCCACTTGCCCTGCCCGTCACCCTGGTCGATCACGAAAGGCGCGTCGAGCACAAGGCTCGCCGGCGTGAAACCGTTATCAAGCGCGGCGGCATAAACAAACGGCTTGAAGGCAGAGCCCGGCTGCCGTTCGGCCTGAACAGCACGGTTATACTGGCTTGCGTCATAGTCAAAGCCGCCCACCATG
>JBNKYQ010000213.1:0-4895 GCA_050300975.1 Kordiimonas sp. | reverse complement strand
GACAAGCCCGACGTGCAGGCCAAGCTTTTTGCCATCCTGCGTGAGGACGTAAAGCGCATCGACCGCCTGATCACCGATATCTCGAACGCCTCCCGCCTTGAAGCGGAGCTCACCCGCGCCCAGACCGAGCCGGTTGATCTGGCCGTGATGCTGGGTGTGCTGGTGGAATCCTACGAGACCACGCAAAACAGTGGCGGTGTTGAGGTGATCTTCGGTGACTATGAACCCAATGTCTTCAAGATTGCCGGGGTCGAGGCGCGGCTTGGCCAGGTGTGGCGCAACCTCATCGACAATGCCATCAGCTTCAGCCCCAAGGGCGCGACGGTCACCGTGACGCTTGAGCGCCAGGACCGATGGGTGATTGTGATGGTTGAGGATGAGGGCCCGGGCTTGCCGGACGGCGCGGAGGAGAAAATCTTCAGCCGCTTCTATTCCGAGCGTCCTGATGCAGAGGATTTCGGCAAGCATTCGGGCCTCGGGCTTGCTATCTCGCGCCAGGTGGTGGAAGCGCATTCGGGTGTTATCCGCGCCGAAAACCGCACTGAAAATCGCACTGGTGAGAATGCGGCTATATTGGGTGCCCGCTTTATCGTAGAGTTGCCCATGTCCGCATAAGGCGGGCAGCGACGACGAGTAACCGCACAGGTAACCGCAAGGGGGCACGGATCAGTGAACAATCATCACGGCACATTGGTAGATCTCGTGGGCGGCGGCGTGCTTTTGCGCGGACCGTCGGGCGCGGGAAAATCAGACCTGGCGCTCCGCCTGATGGACCGTGGAGCCGTTCTCGTAGCGGACGACCAGGTGTTCCTGGAGAAGCGCAGCCGTGGCCTCGTCGGCCATGCGCCTGACACCCTTTATGGGCTGATCGAGGTCCGCGGCATTGGTGTGATGTCATTACCAGCGATCAAGACTGCGCTTGTGAGGCTGGTGGTCGACCTGGTGGACGCGGACGCGGTCGAACGGTTGCCGGAACAGTCGTTTACCCAGCTTGAAGGCGTTTCCCTGCCGTGCCTGAGGCTACATGCCTTTGACGCCAGCACGCCGATGAAAATTGAACTCGCCATCCGTTATCCAGATCAGCTAGGGTCGGGTGTCGAGGATTATAAAAAGGGATAACCTTATGGCTGAGGCGTCGGGCGACAAACGACAGTTGGTGATCGTGACGGGGCTTTCGGGTGCGGGCAAATCATCCGCGCTGCATTCCTTCGAGGATATCGGGTATCAGGCGATCGACAATTTGCCGCTGACGATGCTGGAGCGCCTTGTCGACGAAGCGCGCAGTGCGGGCGACATGACCCCGCTTGCGGTGGGCATCGACAGCCGGACCCTGCATTTTTCCCCCGAACAATTCGCCAGGACAATCACGGGACTGCGCGCGATCACGGATCTGTCGTTGCATGTGCTTTTCATGGATGCGTCCGATGATGAACTGATGAAGCGCTTTTCGGAAACGCGGCGGCTTCATCCGCTGGGCAAGGGGTTGCTGCTGCGCGAAGCCATCCGGCGTGAGCGCGAGATGATGTCGCATGTCCGGCCCCATGCGGACGGGCTTATCGATACCACAGGGCGCACAGGCGCCGAAACGCGCCGCACCATCCTTAGCCGCTTCGCAAGCGAGGCACTGCCGAAGCTGATTGTGACCTTCATGTCATTCGGGTTCGCCCACGGCGTGCCGCGCGACGCTGACATGGTGCTGGATGTCCGTTTCCTGAGGAACCCGCATTATGTGCCGGAGTTGAAGCCGCGCACGGGTCGGGAAGAGGATGTGGCCAATTTCGTCAAGGCGGACGAAGGCTTCGACCCCTTCATCAACAAGGTCGAGGACCTGCTGGAATTCCTGTTGCCGAGGTATGGCCAGGAAGGAAAATCGTATCTGACGCTTGCATTTGGCTGCACAGGTGGCAAACATCGTTCTGTGGCCGTTGCGGAAACCATAGCGGCGCGGATGAAACTGGACGGCATGGCCGTCAATCTCTATCACCGGGAAATTGCCGGGGATAACGCGCAGTAGGGTGGCGTCCGGCTTGGGGCAAAGAAGAAAAAAGAGGGTTTGTGTATGATTGGCATGGTGTTGGTGACCCACGGACGGTTGGCGGATGAATTTGTTGCCGCGACAGAACACGTGGTTGGCGCACAGGAGCAGATTCGTGCCATTTGCATCGGGCCGGACGACGATATGGAACTGCGTCGTCAGCAGATTATGGATGCAGTAAAGGATGTGGACAGCGGCAGTGGTGTGGTGCTGTTGACCGACATGTTCGGCGGCACGCCGTCGAACCTGGCCATCTCGCTCCTTGAAAAGGGCAAGACCGAAGTGATCGCGGGGATCAACCTGCCGATGCTGATCAAGCTGGCCAGCGTGCGCCACGGGTCGACGCTCGAAGAATCGGTGGCGGCTGCCAAGGAAGCAGGCGTTAAATATATCAATGTGGCCAGCCAGGTTCTGGGCGGCTGACGCGTAGAAAAATAGAACAAGACTAAAAAATGAGGCGGTGTGCGGGGAAGCATTTCGCTGGTGCTGGGGAGTGAAATAATAGTGAGTATGGCAGTAGCTGGTGAAAAGAAGCGCGTGACCATTGTCAATGCGCGCGGGCTTCATGCAAGAGCATCCGCCCGATTTGCAACGGAAGCCGGGCGCTATAACGCCGTCGTGTCCGTCTCGAAGGATGGTGTCAGCGTTGTTGGTACCTCCATCATGGGGTTGATGATGCTGGGCGCCGCCAAAGGCGACGACATCGAAATCTCAGCGGAAGGGGACGACGCCTATGCCGCAGTTGAAGCCCTGTCCGCCATGGTTTCCAGCCGTTTTGGTGAAGATGAGTAAGTATCCAATCTTCATTATATAAAGAAATCTTTATCTTTTCGATCCTGCCTGCTATAAGAGGCCGAATTTGAGTTCGGCCGCGTGCCCTGTGCGATGGCCCAAGTGTAGAGCAGGATCAATCCATGACCGATTATAAAGTTGCCGATATTTCGCTTGCCGACTGGGGGCGGAAAGAAATCAAAATCGCAGAAACCGAGATGCCAGGCCTGATGGCGCTTCGCCAAGAGTTTGGCGCAAGCCAGCCCCTGAAGGGCGCACGCATCGCCGGCTGCCTGCATATGACAATCCAGACCGCGGTTCTTATTGAAACCCTGACGGCGCTTGGTGCCGAAGTGCGCTGGTCCAGCTGCAACATCTTCTCCACACAGGATCACGCGGCGGCGGCCATGGCGGCTTCCGGTATTCCTGTTTTCGCCTGGAAAGGGGAGACGGAAGAAGAAGCAGTTTGGTGTATCCACCAGACCATCAAAGGCCCGGACGGCTGGGTGCCGAACATGATCCTGGATGACGGCGGCGACCTCACCGTGATCATGCATGAAGACTATCCAGAGCTGATGGAAGGCGTGAAAGGCATTTCCGAAGAAACCACCACAGGCGTGATGCGCCTCTATGAGATGGCCAAGGAAGGCCGTCTTGCGGTTCCGGCCATCAACGTGAACGACAGCGTGACCAAATCCAAGTTCGACAACCTGTATGGTTGCCGTGAATCGCTGGTTGACGGTGTCAAGCGCGCGACCGACGTGATGATCGCGGGCAAGGTTGCCGTTGTGTGTGGTTACGGCGACGTGGGCAAAGGCTCCGCCGAATCGCTCCGCAGTCAGGGCGCACGCGTGATGGTCACGGAAATCGATCCGATCTGTGCGCTGCAGGCTGCCATGGAAGGCTATGAAGTCGTGACCATGGATGATGCCGCCAAGGTTGGCGATATCTTCGTCACCGCAACCGGCAACAAGGACGTGATCACGCTTGACCATATGCGTGACATGAAGGACCGCGCGATTGTGTGTAACATCGGCCACTTCGACAGCGAGATCCAGATCGCGTCGCTTTCCAACATGCAGTGGGAAGAAGTGAAGCCGCAGGTGGACGAGGTTGTCTTCCCGGACGGCAAGCGCCTGATCGTTCTCGCCAAAGGCCGCCTGGTGAACCTGGGCTGTGCCACGGGCCACCCGAGCTTCGTGATGTCAGCTTCCTTCACCAACCAGGTGCTGGCGCAGATCGAGCTTTGGGAAAACCACGCCAAGTACGACTGCAATGTTTATGTGCTGCCAAAGCACCTGGACGAGAAAGTGGCCGCGCTGCATCTGGGCAAGCTGGGTGCCAAGCTGACGCAGCTCAGTGAAGACCAGGCCAAATACCTGGGCATTCAGGTTGCAGGGCCGTTCAAGCCGGAACATTACCGTTACTAGGGGCTAATGGGGGCCTCAGTCCCCTGTCTCGAGGAGAGAAGAATGAGTGAATATGTTTTCACCAGTGAATCCGTATCAGAAGGCCACCCAGACAAGGTAGCCGACCGGATTTCCGACAGCGTTGTTGACCTCTATCTGGGGGCAGATGCGGAAGCCCGCGTTGCGTGCGAGACCATGGTCACCACCAACCGGATCATCCTGGCGGGTGAGGTACGTGGCCCTGAAAGCGTTCAGGCGCATATCGAAGAAGTTGCGCGCAATGCAGTGAAGGAAATCGGCTACGAGCAGGAAGGCTTCCACTGGAAGAATGCCGTGTTCGAGAACCATCTGCACGAACAGTCGGCCGATATCGCCATGGGCGTTGACGCTGCTGGCAACAAGGACGAAGGCGCAGGCGACCAGGGCATCATGTTCGGCTACGCCTGCACCGAGACGCCGGACCTGATGCCGGCTCCGATTTACTATTCCCACAAGATTCTGGAATTGCTGGCCAAGGCCCGCAAGGCCGGCAAAGGCGAAGTCGCTAAACTGGGGCCGGACTCCAAGAGCCAGGTAACCGTACGCTATGAAAACGGCGCGCCGGCGGAGGTGGTGTCCATCGTGGTTTCCACCCAGCACCTTGATGAAAGCTGGGACTCCGCCAAGGTTCGCAGCGTGGT
>JBNKYQ010000212.1:0-4895 GCA_050300975.1 Kordiimonas sp. | reverse complement strand
GTCTGGCAGGAAGCCCGCTTCACTGAAAAAAGCGCGGTGACCTAAGCTAACCCTGCCGGCGCCAGATTTTCCCATCTGGCGCCACGCGGATACCGCCCACATAGCGCTCTGTGCCCACGTGGGTCATCCAGTCCTCTCGGCCCTCAAGGCAGGCGCGGCCGAGGTGGGTGATGGTCACGCTTGCAGTCGGCCAGTCATCCCCGAACCGTTCAATCGCCCCGCCCGCCAGCAGGCGGTCAAGGTCATACCAATACATCTGGTCGCCAAGATACGGCAGGGGCTCACGCTCCAGCGTCAGGGTTTTAAAGAGCTTGCCGCCGGTCCGGGCGCCTTCTTCGGCAAGCACCCTCAGTGTCAGCTCTTCGGTCAGGCTAAGGCCGCTTGACCGCGCGGGCAGTTCCTTCAGGTGGCGCGTGATAGCAGGCGCACACAGCGGCAAGGCTGGCGTGCCGCTTTGGGCCTGGCGGACTAGATTATGCGGTGTCTCTTCAACGAGCGCCCCCCATACTGACTGTCCGAGCGCGAGCATGTCACTGGTGACTCGCTGGCGCTGGTTATAGAGGCCCTTCAGGTCAGCTGGGCTGAGCTGGCCAAGGCCGATAAAGCGCGGCTCAACCGGGAAGTCACCAATGCAGACCAGATCAAGCACCGGGCGCTCATCAAGGCCGGCGAAATGCTTCAGCAGATACATCAGGATCAGTTGATCATAGCTGTCGTGTTCGAACCACAGAACGATACGGGCAAAGGCGGCGGCATTGGCAAGCCGGGCATATCTCAACCTCTGTTTCTTGCGGGCTTCAGCTGGATCAAGACCATAAGCACCCACGACAAAGTCGAGCCGCTTCTCAAGGAAAGCTTCCTGCGGCAGGTCAAGGACCGGCCCCTGGCAAAAGGGGTCGGAGAAATCGAGGAAGGCCCCTTCAATTCCAGCGTCCTTGAGCGCAGCCTCAATGTCGCTGCCGCAGCGGATATGCAATGTTTCCTGAGTGTCCATGCGCGCCACACTTGCAGAAAACAAGCTTGAACACAACGCATCAGCGCCGTGTTTTTCGTGATAAATTTTCCTGGAAAATCTTGAGAAGAGAGAACTGGCTGGGGCGGCAGGATTCGAACCTGCGCATGCCGATACCAAAAACCGGTGCCTTACCGCTTGGCGACGCCCCAACTGGTTCGTGGCGCGGTTTTAGTAGAACCGCCCGAGACTGTAAAGACTTTTTTTTGTACTTTTTTTGGGATTTCCGTGACGGACGAACTTCACAAAATTTTCCGCGTCTTTTTCAGCCGTTTGGTTGACCGATACGGTCTGCCATAACCCACCAGTTTTTGTGGGTCTCGCGGATTTTTTCGGCAGCCGCTGAGGCATCTTCAGCCGTATCAAACAGCGCGAAGCAGGTAGCTCCACTGCCGGACATGCGCACAAGCTGCACCCTTTGGGTCGCGCTCAGCGCCTTCAGCACCTGTTCCACGCTCGGGCAGACCGACCGTGCCGGTGCCTCAAGGGCGTTGTGAGCCCCAGCCAGCGACGGGGCATCCAAAAGAAGCGGGCCAAGATCCTTGATCGGCTTGTCGAATGGATCGCCCATGTCCTTGTATGCCCGGAACACGTCAGGTGTAGACAAAGACTCCATGGGGTTCACGAGCACAATGCCCGCCTGCCAACCGAGCGCTACAGGTGTCAGTTCTTCGCCGATGCCGCGCACCATCAGAGGCATCTGGTGCAGGCACGCAGGCACATCAGCACCCAGCTGCAGGCCGATCTGCTCTAGCGCCTCCATGGGCAGCTTCAGCTTCCAGAAGGTGTTGAGCGCCAAAAGCGCCGCCGCGGCGTCCGAGGAACCACCGCCGATTCCCGCCGCCACGGGCAGGTTCTTTTCAAGGGTGATGGCAACAGTCGGCTCAAGCCCCGCGTGGGCGGCCAGCAGCTGTGCGGCCTTTGAGACCAGGTTGCCCTCGCCTGCCCCGCCCAGAGCCTTGAGCGCTCCCGCAAACGAGCCTTCAAGGTTAAAGCTGAATTCCGGGGATGCGGCCACGGTTACGCGGTCACCACTATAGGTGAAGACAAACAGGCTTTCGAGTTCATGGTAGCCGTCAGCGCGGCGCCCGGTGATGTGCAGGAACAGGTTGACCTTGGCCGGGGCTGTCACGCTGACCGGCGGCTGGGCTGCCCATAAAGGCGCGCTCATGACGGCTCTTCAAGCCCCAGCTCGAGCTTGTCCTGCAGGGACTTTTTCTCACTGTCCGACGGGCTGTTGTCCATGGCGTGGCGCCACTGGAAGCGGGCCTCGATCTTGCGGCCAACCCGCCAGTAGGCATCACCAAGGTGATTATTGATAGTCGGGTCCGTGGGCTCAAGGCGCACAGCCTTTTCCAAATACTCAACAGCGGCCAGATAGTCGCCTGTCAGGTAATGGACCCAGCCCAGGCTGTCGACGATGAAGCCATCGTCCGGCTGTTCAGCCACCGCCTGCTCGATCATGGCCTTGGCCTCGTCGATGTTTTCGCCGCGGTCGATCCAGCTGTAGCCCAAATAGTTCAACACGCTGGCCTCACCGGGATTGAGCTGAAGCGCGGTCTTGAGGTCGGCTTCGGCCTGCTGCCAGTTGCCCAGGCGCTCATAGCAGACGCCGCGGGCGAAGAAGATGAACCAGTCAGACTGCTGCGCACCCCTGATCTGGCCAATCGCCTGCGAATAATAATGCACGGCTTCTTCAAACTTTTCCTCGTCGCGCAGAAGGTCTGCAAGCGCGGAAAGGTGCGCGCTTGAATTCGGTGCGTCCCTGAGAGCAGCGCGCAACAAGGCTTCGGCCTCATCGTCCCGCCCGGCGGACCTCAGCGCGCCAATGCGCCTAAGCTCAGCCAGCGGCTTCAGCGGGCTTGTCTGCGGCACAGCGCCATAGGCCGCCACGGCGGATTCAGGGGTATCGATCTGCTCCAGCAGGTTCCCCAGAAGGAAATAGATCTCCGACACTTCGGGCGTCAGGTAGGAAGCCACCCGCAGATAAACAATCGCAGCCTGCTGGGACTGGCTTTGGGCAAACTCTGTCGCCAGACGATAGAAGACAAGGCCTGCTGCACCGCGCGGGTTGGTAGCGTCCTGGCTTGGGCCGAAACCGCCGGTGATGCGCATGCCCTCCCGGAGCAGGAAGCGATTGTCGCCAAAGCGTTTTGTCTGCTCACCCAGGAATTCGCGGGCCTGCTGTTCCTTGCCCGTGCGTGTGAGCATGTCCGCATAGGCCACCAGAGGCTGCAGGGACGCCGGGCGCTCGTCGGACGCCAGCGTCTGATAGGCAGCCGAGGCCGCGTCATAGCGGCCCAGATGATCGAGGATATAGGCGTAATGCTCCTGCCCGATCACACCAAGGCGTGGGTCGTTGATAAGCGGCGCGAGCGCCTTGCTTGCTGCGACCAGATCATTTTCCGCGGCATAGCTCCAGGCATTCAGGATCGGCGTGATAAGGAAGCCGTAGCCTGCGCCCTGCTGCTCAGCCAGCCGCTCCCTGACCTCTGCCCAGTTTTCATGCTTATAAGCTTCAAGCACATACATCAGATGCAAAAGGTCATCCTCGACCGGGTTATCCGAATGCTGCATCTTGACCGCAAGCGCGGCGGCTTCGTCCATGCGGCCCGCATAGACCAGCTGGAAGAAAGCCCGGTCAGCGACAAAGCCGCTATCCGGGTCCGCATTCAGGGCCTCAAGGAAATAATGCGCCGCAGAGGCGTGCTGTTCATTCTGCTGGGCAAGCGTCGCGGCAACAAACGGACCATACATGGTATTTTCCGCGTCCACCGCATTGAATTCGCTATGAAGTGCCGAAGGCGCCGGGGCCAGCGCGGCAGGGTCGGAACCCTGACCTGCGCATCCCACCAGCGCCAAGGCGAAAGCCATTGATTTTAAAGGCTGCATGCCTGCCCTTTGTGCTCAAAACGTTACATGTTGGGGTAGTTCGGGCCTCCACCGCCCTCAGGCACCACCCAATTAATATTCTGTGTAATATCCTTAATATCACAGGTTTTGCAATGAACACAGTTCTGCGCATTGATCTGCAGGCGCTTTTCTTCGCCGTTTTCTCCGACATATTCATAAACACCCGCCGGGCAGAAGCGCTGTTCCGGGCCGTTGTAATCCGCCCAGTTCACACTGACAGGAATGCTTTCATCCTTCAGCGTCAGGTGGATCGGCTGGTCTTCCTCGTGGTTGGTGTTCGACAGGAACACGGATGACAGCTTATCGAAGCTGATCACGCCGTCCGGCTTCGGATAATCTATTGGCTGGCAATCGGCCGCCTTTTTGGTGGCTTCGTTATCCTTGTGAACATGCTTAAGCGTCGGCATCAGGAAGCCGAGACCAATGGTGTTCATCCACATATCGAAACCGGCATAGAGTGTGCCCCACTTGGCGCCGAACTTGGCAAGCGCCGGACGGGCATTCCGTACTTTGTGCAGGTCTTTATAAATCCAGCTCTTGTTGAAGGCGTCTTCGTAACCGCTCAGTTCGGTTTCACCGTTCGAACCCGCCGCGATGGCGTCAAACGCGCTTTCAGCCGCCAGCATGGCTGACTTCATCGCATTGTGGGTGCCCTTGATACGCGGCACATTCACGAAGCCTGCAGCACAGCCGATAAGTGCGCCACCCGGGAAATAGAGCTTCGGCACCGACTGCAGCCCGCCTTCGTTGATCGCCCGCGCGCCGTAGGCAACACGGCGACCGCCTTCAAGGATTTTGCGCACTTCCGGGTGTGTTTTGAAACGCTGCATCTCATCAAATGGCGACAGGTATGGGTTTTCATAATCCAGCGTCACCACGAAACCGATGGCGATCTGGTTATTTGCCTGGTGGTAGATGAAACCGCCACCTGCTGTATTGCCAAGTGGCCAGCCCTGGGTGTGGATCACAC
>JBNKYQ010000211.1:0-4932 GCA_050300975.1 Kordiimonas sp. | reverse complement strand
GGCACAACGTTCAGGCGGAAAAACAAGTCTTCCCGGAAGTCACCTGACCGCACCATGTTCCGCAGGTTCCGGTTGGTTGCAGCCACAATCCGCACGTTTGCCTTGATGCTGGCCTGACCGCCTACAGTGCGGTATTCCCCTTCCTGAAGGACCCTGAGGAGCCGAGTCTGGGCTTCAAGCGGCATGTCGCCAATCTCATCAAGGAACAGCGTACCGCCTTTCGCCTGGCCAAAACGGCCCAAAGTGCGGGTTTCTGCGCCCGTAAAGGCACCGCGTTCATGACCAAAAAGCTCGCTTTCAATCAGCTCCTTGGGGATCGCCGCCATATTCACCGGCACGAATGGATTATCCGCCCGTGGGCCATGGTTATGGATCGCACGCGCCACCAATTCTTTGCCCGTTCCGCTTTCGCCGGTCACCATCACCGTCAGGTCGGTGTTCACAACCCGAGCCATGGTGCGGTAGATTTCCTGCATCGCAGTGGAACGACCGATGATCAAACTGTCATCTTTTTCTATTGTATTATATGAGCTTGCGCCGCGTTCTTTAAGCGCCTTCTTAACGGTAGAGACCAGCTCATCAATATCGAATGGCTTCGGCAGATACTCATAGGCGCCCTTGCCGGTGGCGGCCATGGCGGTCGCCAGCGTGTTTTGCGCACTCATGATAATGAACGGTAGGTCGGGACGGGCTTCGATCAATTCGGGCATGGCATCCAGCCCGCTACCGGAAGGCATGATAACATCGGAAATAACCACATTTCCCTGCCCCCCAAGGACTAGCCGCTTCAATTCCGGGATATCCTCGGCTTCCAGCACGATCCAGCCTTCCTGGCGCAGAGCTTCGCTGACCACCAGTCGGATCGTCATGTCGTCATCTGCAACGATAATGTTCGGTTTTGCCTGAGCCATTATTTTGCGTCCTCATATAGGGCGAGCTGAATTTTGAATACGGCACCGCCGTGCGGGTGATTGTCACAGGTCACTGTGCCGCCCATTTCGCTGACATAGCGGGCCACAAGCGCAAGACCGAGGCCTGTACCCCCTTCTTTGCCGCTGACGAATGGGTCAAACAGATGACCTTTAAGGTGATCCGGTATCCCGGGGCCACTGTCATGGATCGCAATCTCGATCGGCAGACGAATGCGTTCGCCAGACCGGCCAGTGATCCAGATACCGTGCCGGTAAGACGTCGTGATGGTGATATCCGCTTCTGGGCCAGCCGCCTCAACTGCATTCTTGATCAAGTTAAGGAAAATCTGCACCAGTCGGTCATATAGCCCAGCAACGGGCGGCAGCGAGGGGTCGAACCGGGGCCTGAAAATGCATTTGGCGCCAAAACCGGCCACAGCCACATTGAGAACGTGATCAAGCACTTCATGGATATTGACGGGCTCGACCACAGCCTGAGCCGGGTTGCTGAAGGTCTCCAGCTCGTCCACCAGCCCCTTGATCCGGTCCACTTCCTTGCAGATCAGCTCCGTCAACTTGATATTCTTGTCATCAAGCGCACGCCCCATCAACTGGGCTGCGCCGCGAATGCCGGACAGCGGATTCTTGATTTCGTGCGCTAGCATGGACGCCAGGCCGCTCACGGAACGGGCCGCAGCCTCCATATGGTCCCGCTTTTCAAGAAATGCGGTAATCCGCCGGGGTTGCGCTGTCAAAAGGATGGCGCCCTCACTGCCGTAAGGGTGGGCATGGAGGTCCATCAGCTCGATATCACCAATCGGCGGCACCACAGACACGTCATAGCTGTTGAGCGGCGTCCGCTCCTCGCGCGACCTTTGGACAATACTGATCGCCTCGCCGCCAATTCCCCTGATCTGGTTGATCGAACTGCCGATCAGGCTTTCGCGGCTACGTTCAAAGATCGCTTCCGCTTGGGCATAGACTTCAAGGATGCAATTGTCCGCGCCCACCACGAACACAGCCTGCGAAAGGCTGTGAAGGATGTCCTGGGCGACAATTTCGTCCATTTGTTGCTGATCCAAGGCCTCCCCCGCGCTTGTCATCAGGCCGCTGCCTGCTCGCACAGAGGCAGATAGAATTCCTTCAGCGCCGCCTTGACCTTTTCGGGTTCCTCAATGCGGTTTACTTCATTGCGGAACTCGGCCGAGCTGTGAAGGCCTTTGGTGTACCACCCGAGATGCTTCCGCGCGATACGCACACCGCCTTCAACGCCGTAGTGGCTGAGGATGTCGTCATAGTGCTCAAGCACCAGCTGAAGCTGTTCTTCAAGCGCGGGCTCGTCGATCTTTTCACCGGACCGCAGGTAATGCATCACCTGGCCAACAAGCCATGGCTTGCCATAGGTGCCGCGGCCAATCATCACGCCGTCAGCGCCAGAATCCTTGAGCGCCTGGTCTACATCCTCAAACGTGTTGATGTCACCGTTCACGATCACCGGCAGGTCAACGGCCTCCTTGACGATGCCAACCTTCTTCCAGTCAGCGTGCCCACGATACATCTGGCAACGCGTGCGGCCGTGAACCGTAATCATCTTAACGCCGGCTTCCTGGGCGATCTTGGCAAGCTCTGGCGCGTTGAAGCTACTGTCATCCCACCCAAGGCGCATCTTGAGCGTCACCGGCAGGTTCACTGCATTCACGGTAGCGTGGATAAGCTCACCCGCGTGGTCCAGGTCGCGCATCAATGCTGAACCCGCAAAGGACTTTACGACCTTTTTCACCGGGCAGCCCATATTGATATCGATAATATCAGCCCCGCGTATTTCATTCATCTTCGCCGCTTCCGCCATGCGCGCGCCTTCACAGCCGGCAAGCTGGACAGACATCGGGAATTCCTCTGCGCAGCTGGTGGCCATTTTCTGGCTGCGTTCGCTCGCGCGGATCATGGCTTCAGACGCAATCATTTCAGACACGACAAGGCCTGCGCCATAACGCTTTACAAGACGACGGAACGGCAAGTCGGTGACGCCGGACATGGGCGCAAGGATCACAGGGTCTTTGATTTCGACCGGACCAATGTTAAGAGCCATTTTACAAACCTACACTTTACGCTAATACGCACTGCCTAAATATTGGGCACTGCTTATGCCAGAAGTTTTGGTAAAAAGCCAGCCCGAGATTGAAAGGCCTCGCATGACGCAAGTTTCTATCGTGATAGTCGCCGCCGGGCGTGGCAGCAGGGCCGGAGAAGGCCTGCCGAAGCAATATCGTAAGCTGGGTGGCAAGGCTGTGCTCAGACGCACTATCGAATCGTTTCTTGCGATTGATCCCGGCTTTGACATTCGCTGCGTGATCCATCCGGATGACAAGGCCCTTTATGAGGAAGCCACTGCAGGTCTGAACCTGTTTGCGCCGGTTTTTGGCGGCGCAACCCGGCAGGAAAGTGTTTTTAACGGGCTGAAGGCGCTTGAACAGGACACAGACTATGTGCTGGTGCATGACGCGGCGCGTCCCTTTGTGACCCACGAGGTGGTGATGGATGTCATCAAGGCACTGGATGCAGGTGCAGAAGCTGTGGTTCCAGGCGTTCCCGTGGCCGACACGCTCAAAAAGGTTCAGGACAGCACCATCAAGCTTACCGTCGACCGCACCGGCCTTTATGCCGTGCAGACGCCGCAAGGCTTTCCCTACGCCCCTCTCATCGCCGCCCACGAGGCGGCTGTTGGCCGGGAACTGACCGACGACGGGGCGGTTATGGAAGCTGCCGGCGCCCATGTGACTGTCTCAAGGGGCGACAGCGGCAATTTCAAACTCACAACCCCAGATGATTTCAAGAAAGCGGAGCAGCAGATCATGATGGCCCTAGGCGATATCCGGACCGGCAGCGGCTATGACGTTCACCGCTTTGAAGACGGCGATCATGTTTGGCTGTGTGGCATCAAACTTCCCTTCACCAAATCGCTCAAAGGGCATTCGGACGCCGATGTTGGCTTGCATGCGCTCACGGACGCCATCCTCGCCGCGCTGTGCGACGGGGATATCGGCACTCATTTCCCGCCGTCTGACAACCAGTGGCGCGGTGCCCCCAGCGATGTATTCCTAACCTTCGCGCGCGACCGGGTCCTGGCGCGCGGCGGGCAGATCGGCCATGTGGGGGTTTGCCTGATCTGCGAAAAGCCGAAGATCGGCCCGCACAAGGACGCCATGCGGGCCCGCATTGCCGAGCTATTGGATATCCCTGCGTCACGGGTGAGCGTTCAGGCAACCACCACCGAAAAACTCGGCTTCACCGGACGTGAGGAAGGTATCGCCGCACAAGCGACCGCCACCCTGCGTCTGCCGCTGGGAGACGACTAATGGCAAAAGTATCGCTTCGCACATGGGAAGGCCGGACCAAAAGCTTTTCCTTCTGGTGGGTTACGGCGTTCGGGGCTGGCATGCTGCGCCCTGCTCCCGGCACCTGGGGCTCACTTGTGGCTGTTATCGCCGGCTATTTCATGCTGAAAGCGGGTGTTGACCAGATAGAAATGGCCGCATGGGTCATTGGCATCACCATCCTTTCCAGCAAGCTGATCAACAGTATCGAGGCGATTACAGGCATTCATGACGCGCCCGAGATCGTCATCGATGAGGTCGCTGGCCAGTGGCTCGCCCTGATCCCCCTGGTTGGCCTCACGGCCTCCCCCATGCTGTTCGGGATCGCGTTTCTGCTGTTCCGCTTTTTCGACATCATAAAACCATGGCCAATCGGCTGGCTAGACCGGCAGGTGGCAGGCGGCTTTGGCGTCATGGTGGATGATTTGGTGGCTGGCCTTATGGCCGCAATTGTTATATGGGTCCTTCTAACATTCGATTTGTTAGACTGGGCGATTTAATGGTTTCTAGATTTAAAGAACAATTATCCACAAAAACTCCCGGCTTTATAATAAGCCTGACAATCGGACTGGCCGCAAATTTCCTGAGCGAGCATTATGGCGCACCTGCGATGCTGTTTGCGCTTCTCCTTGGCATGGCCATGAGCT
>JBNKYQ010000210.1:0-4965 GCA_050300975.1 Kordiimonas sp. | reverse complement strand
CGGTGGCTTCCTGAACGGCGCCGATGCGTTCGTGGATGCCTTCAGCCGCCTGCGCGGACTGGCCCGCCAGGTTTTTCACTTCGGTTGCCACGACCGCGAAGCCCTTGCCCACCTCGCCCGCGCGCGCGGCCTCGATGGTGGCATTGAGCGCGAGAAGGTTGGTCTGCTCCGCGATTTCGGTGATCAGCGACACGACGCCGCCGATTTCCTGGGCGCGTTCCGACAGGAGCGCGATCTGTTTCGATACGTCCTGGGATTTGTCAACCGCCTCGGCTGTCAGGCGGGTGCTCTGGTCCACCTGCTGGGCGATCTCGCTGGTCGAGGATGAGAGCTCAGTCGCCGCACCAGAGACCGATTCCACATTGTTGGATGCATCCATGGTGGCGCTGGCGATACGGGCCGCGCTGTCCATGCCGGACCGGGCCTGCGCCTGCATGTGCGCCGCCGTGGCCTTGATGGAGACGGACATATCCGCCACCTCGCGCACAATCTCCTGCACGCTGCCCTCAAATTCCTGCGCCAGGCGCTCAAGCATCTCGCGCTTTTCCTCAGCCTGGCGGGCTTCCCGTTCGGCTTGGGCGGCCCTGAGTTCATCAGCTTCCTTCTGGGCCTGCACTGCAGTGTCCGCTGACCGCTGGGCCACTACCGCCGTGTTCTTTGCAAGCTCTTCCGCCTCCCGGGCCCTTTCCGTCTCACTGACGGCGAGCGCGTGCTGGTCATGCACCTGCACGAACAGGCCCTGCACCTGGCTTGTGACCCAGAAAAGCCCGGCGGAGAGAACCCCGAAGGCCACAACTTCAAAGCCTGCCTCGAGGATCGTGCTGTCAGCGCCCATAACCATGGCAGGGGCCGCCAGCGTACCAATGATGAAATAAAGTGACGTGGTCAGGCTCGCGGTTGCCAGCGTGCGCCAGCAGAAGGTGGATGACAGAAGCGCGATCACCGTGGCGAAATAGATATTCACATCTTTCTGCCAGGCGTGGCCTTCATAAAGCGCCACCAGCGCGCCGGATGTCAGCACCATGGAAACCGCCAGTACCATGCGCCCAACGCGCGGGGGCGACGCCAGTTTTACCGCTGCGGTCGCCAACACGGACAAGCCCGCGATGACGCCCGTGATCAGCCACATATTGTCGCTGCCGGCCCACCAGCCATGAACGATGGCGGCGGGCACGTGCGCCCACAGGAACAGCACAAGAATGTTCACCACCTTGGCACGGATACCGTCCAGGCCCTCGAATGTCTCACTCATCAATATATCCCCAAATACATATGGTCGGTTGAAACCTGTCGGCACCATAGAGAAGTGCCTGTAAATGAAGCGTAAATCATGATCGCTTTTTAAGCGACAGATTGACGCAGCCTGATTTCCCCCACTTCGGGGCATCCCTTTTCGGGCATCCATTCTTGCCTGGTGAACCTTGACCTGGTGGGCCTTGGCTCCATTTCAGATGCATTAAGGGAGGCTATATATGTTCAAGATTTTCTACGAAGACATTGACGTTGGTCAAAAAGAAGCGTTCGGCGCCTACAAGGTAACCAAAGAGGAAGTCATCGACTTCGCCTCCAAATATGACCCTCAACCTTTCCATCTGGATGAGGAATTCGCCAAACAGTCTGTCTTCGGGGCCTTGTGCGCCAGTGGCTGGCACACCTGTGCAATGATGATGCGCATGATGGTTGACCACATGATGGACAAGGGCTTCGCAGGGCTCGGCAGCCCCGGCATCGACGGCATCGAATGGAAGAAGCCGGTGTTCCCAGGCGATGTGCTTTCAATGGAAGGCGAAGTGACCGCCAAGCGCGAAAGCGCCTCCCGCCCCAACCTTGGGCTGGTGAAATCCACCTACCTGATCAAAAACCAGAAGGGTGAGGTGGTGATGACGCTCAAGAGCAACGTGATGGTCGCCAAGCGGGGCTAAGGCGCCCTGGAGGTTAGCCCCAATAAAGCCGCATGGGATTGTCGACCAGCAGCTTGTGGCGCTTCTCGACCGTGTCCGCGATGTGGGGGATGATGTCCACCAGATGGCCGTCATCCACCATATGGGACTTGAGGTTCGGGTGCGGCCAGTCCGTACCCCACAGAACCCTGTCCGGGAACAGGTCCACCACCTTCTTGGCGAACGGGATCACGTCTGCGTATAGCGGCGGCCCGCCTGAAAGTGTCAGCCGCTCGGGGCATGTCACCTTGCACCAGAAGTTCGGGTTGTCCTGCATCAGCTTCAGGAACAGCGCGAAATCGGGGCCGTCCACTGGCTTGCTCACATCCGGGCGGCCCATATGGTCAACCACCACATCGGTCGGCAGCGACGCGAAGAAATCATAATATTCTTCAAGATCTGCGGCCTCGAAATAGATCACGATGTGCCAGCCAAGGCGCTTGATGCGGTGGGCGATTTCCATCAGGGGGCCGGTGGGCGGTGTGTCCACCAGGCGCTTGACGAAATTGAACCGTACACCCCGCACGCCTGCGGCATGAAGCGCGTCCAGCTCGCCGTCTGTCACGTCCGGGCGCACTGTGGCCACGCCGCGCGCCATGCCACCGGAATGCTCAAGCGCGTCCACAAGCGCCCTATTGTCCGCACCGTGGCAGGTAGCCTGCACGATCACATTCCGGGAAAAGCCGAGGAAATCCCGCAGGTGCCACAGCTGGTCCTTGGAGGCGTCGCACGGCGTATATTTACGTTCCGGCGCGAAGGGGAACTGATCCCCCGGGCCAAACACATGGCAGTGGGCGTCCACAGCACCTGCAGGTGGCTGATACGCGGGCTTCGTGGGGTTCGGGTGCCAATCCAGCCAGCCTTCGGTTTTGGTGAAGCCAGCCATGGCTATTTCCCGACAGACTTGAGGTAGGCATCGAGCCGCGGATACACCCGGCGGGCGTTGCCTTCAAACACCTTGTATTTGTCCGCGTCCGACAGGTCGAGCGCGTCCACATAGTTGCGCGTGTCATCGAAATAGCGGCCCGTTTGCGGGTCAATACCACGCACCGCACCAACCATTTCGGAACCGAAAAGAATATTGTCGATATCGATCACATCAAACAGAAGGTCGATGCCCGGCTGATGGTAGACGCATGTATCGAAATAGATGTTCTTCATCACATGGGTATCCAGGGACGGCTTTTTCAGCATGTCTGCCAACCCGCGATAGCGGCCCCAGTGGTAAGGCACTGCACCGCCACCGTGGGGGATGATGAACTTCAGCTCAGGGAAGTCCTTGAAAAGATCCCCCTCGAGGAACTGCATGAAGGCGTTGGTATCTGCCGCGATATAGTATGACCCCGTCGCATGGAAAGTGGGGTTGCAGGACCCGGACACATGGATCATGGCTGGCACTTCGAGTTCCACCATCTTCTCATAGAAGGGGTACCAGTAGCGGTCCGTCAGCGGCGGGCTGTTCCAGTGGCCACCCGATGGGTCCGGGTTCAAATTGCAGCCAACGAAACCAAGTTCCGTGACGCAGCGCTCCAGCTCCTTGATCGAATTATCCATGGTGCCGCCCGGCGTTTGCGGCAGCTGGCACACACCAATAAAGGTATCCGGGTACAGCTCCATCACACGTTTGATCAGGTTGTTGCACGCGACCGACCAATCCAGCGACGTCTCGGCGTCACCCACATGGGGTTCCATCCGTGATGCGCGCGGGGAAAAGATCGTCATGTCGTGGCCGCGTTCGCGCAAAAGCTTCAGCTGGTTTGCTTCAATGCCTTCGCGGATTTCATCGTCGCTCATCTCCGGCGCTGCGGGCTTCGGGAGGCTTGGGTCCTTCAACCGGGCCTTCTGCTGCTCCCGGTATTCCAGGTGCGGCTCAGGGACAATGGTCTGATGGCCATGACAATCGATAATCATGAGACACCTTCTTTCTTGGATGAGATGGTTTCAAGGAGTTCAATGAGCGCCATATCGGACGGGTCTATCTGCAGCGCTGCTGACCAGTCCTGCCGCTGTGCGATCGCGTCGCTCATGAGCGGTTCCATGCCCGCGTCCGCCACGGTTTTCGCGACTTCGCGCATTTCTTCCGCCCGGCGCTTGCCGTGGATCAGCGCCCGCGACATCATGTAGGTGGATAGATCAGACCATTCGAGGCCTGGGAACAGGTCGCCCAGCGATTTGATCACCGTGTCTTCCACGCCGTAGTGATGGGCGGAGACAAGCGCTTCGGCCACCAAGGCTTCAACGCCCTTCACGATCACGCTGCGGCACATCTTGGCGGCTGAAGCCTGGCCGTATGTGGCCGAGAAAAAAGTAACACCCGTGAAGCCAAGGCCTTGTACCACATCAGTGAAAGCGAGCGCGTGATCGCCGCCCACCAGCATTGGCGCCTGAATGCGCTTGGGCCCGATGGGGGACATGATTGATGTCTCTACATAGCGCCCGCCAGCCTGGTTGATCGCCATGGCCGCTTCAATCTTGGTCTTGGGCGACGCGCTGTTCACGTCCATGAACCAGGCGCCTGCTTTCATGTGTCCCACGCAGCTTCTTGCCGCCTCGCCGGTCCGTTCCGCGGTTACGGCGCTCAGGACCACGTCGGCATCTGCAACAGCATCTGCGGCAGACGTGCAGGCCTGCACAGCCGGATGGCTCGCCAGCGCCTTGCTTGGTTTACTGGCAGCATCAGGGAACTGGATATCAAAGGCCGTGAGCGCCGTGTGGCCGAGCCCGACAAGGTCTTCAGCCAGAGTCTGACCCACTTCCCCAAAACCGATCAGCGCAATCTTCATGATGAAGCCCCTCCGAACAGACTTGCAGGCACGAACACGTCGCCCTGCATCAGCTTCATGGCGGTGCGGATCAGCGCCGATTTGCGCGCCTGATAGCCACCGCTCGTCTTTTCAACCACCACGTCGACCGAGAAAAACCCGGTCGGGTGCTCGATATCCAGTCGGCCAGTGCCCGCTTTTTCCTGATCAGCCAAACCAAACGCCACAGACCTTTCGATCATGCCGGCGGAGGCTACGCTGAC
>JBNKYQ010000209.1:0-4966 GCA_050300975.1 Kordiimonas sp. | reverse complement strand
CATAAACAAGCACGGTCGGCATGGCAGCCCCAACCCCGACATCTATCCCACCCTTACCCCCCTGAAACAGGCCGAATTCCAAGCCATGCCATTCGTCTCTACCCCTTATGCTCAGTGGCGGAATGCGAGGTCAATGCGATCTCCGGTGGCAACATCACGCTGAAGTTCTATGAGCCCGGCGTGATCGCCCCACCCTTCGAGACCTTCGACGCCATCAGCTATGGGGCGATTGAAGCTGGCTGGTCCACCCCGGGTTACTGGGCCGGCAAAGACAGTGCGCTGCAACTCTTCTCCGCCGTTCCCTTTGGGCCATCAGCGCCAGAATATCTGGCCTGGATCGATTATGGCGGCGGGCGTGAACTGTTCGAGGAGGTCTACCACAAGCACAATATCCACAGCATCCTGTGCGGTATGACACCGCCTGAGGCCTCTGGCTGGTTCAAGAAGGAAATCAAAAGCATTGATGACTTCAAAGGCCTGAAAATCCGCTTCTTCGGACTTGGCGCCAAGGTGCTGGAAGAAATCGGTGCGGCGCCCCAGCTGATTGCGGGCGGTGAGATTTACCAGGCGCTGGAGCTGGGCACCATCGACGCTACGGAATATGCCATGCCGGCTGTCGACTACCGCATGGGCTTCTATCAGGTGGCAAAGCATTACTATTTTCCCGGCTGGCACCAGCAATCCACCTTCTTCGAGCTGATGATCAACCTGGACGCCTGGAACAGCCTATCTGACCTGCAGAAAACACAGATCGAAGCGACTTGCTCGTCCAACATTCGGTACGGCATTTCCGAAGGGGAAGCCCTGCAGGCGGATGCCATGGCTGCGCTGGAAGCTGAAGGTGTCCAAATCCACAGCTGGCCGCCGGAAATACTGGCTGAGCTTGAGAAGGCCTGGAAGAAAGTGGCCGCCCAAATGGCAAACGACGATCCGGAATTCGCCCGGGTATGGCAAAGCCTGCAGGCATTCCGCAAGAAATATAAGGCCTGGTCTGACCGCGGCTATCTGAAGGAGTGAGGGTCATGGAACGTCTCTTGACCCTTTCAGCGCGGCTTGAACGCGTCAGCACCGCCATTGGGCGGGTGGCAGCCTGGGCCATCGTCGTCCTGGTGTTGGTGATCATGTCTGACGTGATCCTCAGGCGCTGGTTCGTCATTGGCTCCACCAAGCTGCAGGAACTTGAATGGCACCTGCACGGCTTCCTGTTCCTTTTGTCCCTTGGCTGGGCCTATACGAAAAACGCCCATGTGCGCATTGAGTTGGTTAGCGAACGCCTGGCCCCCAGAACGCGTGCCTGGATCGAGCTTTTTGGCTGCACCCTTTTCCTGCTGCCCTACACTGCCGCTGTTTTGTGGTTCGGCTACGACTATGTCAGCTATAGCTGGGCCTATAACGAGGCTTCAGCCTCGCCCACGGGCCTGCCTGACCGCTGGATCATCAAGTCCGCTATTGTTGTCGGATTTGCCGTTCTCGCCGTCGCAGCGCTGGCGCGGCTTCTGCAGGCCCTTGTGTTCCTGTTCGGGAACACGGACCAGGCCGAACGGACGCCCTTCTCCCATGCCGAACCGCAGACGGGGGAAAGCTGATGGACATGCTGATCGAATATCTGCCATTCCTGATGTTCCTGGTGCTGACGCCTCTCCTCTTTTCAGGCTACCCGGTCGCCTTTGTGCTCGGTGGTGTCGGGCTGGCCTTCTGGCTGCTGGCCGTCGCCCTGGGGCTTGAGAATGAAAACAGCTTCTTCCTGATCATCGGCCGCATTTTCGGCGGGGTGGTGAACAAGCAGGTGCTTGTGGCCATCCCCATGTTCATCTTCATGGGCACCATGCTGGAGAAAAGCGGTGTTGCCCGGTCACTGCTTTACACGCTGCAGCTGATGACCCGCCGCATCCCAGGTGGCCTGGCACTTTCCGTCACGCTTCTTGGGGTAATTTTGGCGGCCACAACCGGCATCATCGGGGCCAGCGTGGTCATGATGACGCTGCTGGCACTCCCCGTGATGATCGAGCGCGGATACGACAAAGCGCTTGCATCAGGCACCATTGCTGCCTCTGGCACGCTGGGCATCCTGTTGCCGCCGTCGATCATGCTTGTGGTCATGGCGGACCTCCTGTCCACCTCCGCCGGTGGCCTGTTCATGGCGGCCATTGGCCCCAGCCTGATCCTGGCGCTCCTGTATATGGGCTACATCCTCGTTCGCACCAGCCTGAACCCGTCTCTTGCACCACCCCTAGGGGCTGAGGCTGCCAAAGGCCAGCTGACGGTCATGCGTGTGATCAAAAGCTTCGTGCCCCCCATCCTCCTGATCATTGCCGTCCTCGGTTCCATCTTTGGCGGCATCGCCACCCCCACGGAGGTCAGTGGTGTTGGCGCGGCTGGTTCCCTGATATTGGCGGCCCTGAACAAGAAGCTTACGTGGGCGACGCTGCGCGGCGTTGTTGAACAGTCTGCGCTGACATCCACCATGCTGTTTGGCCTGTTTGTTGGCGCTACGGCCTTTTCTTTCGTCTTTGCGCTTCTGGGTGGGCATGACCTGATCCTCCATCTGATGGAAACCTCAGGTGCGGGGCCCTGGCTGATCCTGGGCATTCTGATGCTGACGGTATTTGTGCTCGGCTTCTTCTTCGACTGGATCGAGATCACGCTCATTATCCTGCCGGTGTTCGCGCCCGTGATCTCGCAGCTGGATTTCGGTGATCATCTATCAGACCCCAGCCAGGTACTGCCATGGTTCGCGGTGCTGATGGCTGTCAATTTGCAGACCAGTTTCCTCACGCCGCCCTTCGGCTTCGCGCTGTTCTACATGAAAGGGTCCGCGCCTGCGTCCGTGAAGCTCACAGACATCTATCGCGGCATTGTACCCTTCGTGCTCTTGCAGCTTTTGGGCCTTATCCTGCTGCTCATCTGGCCGGAAATAGCGCTTTGGCTGCCCACGGTGATGGCGTCCTGACAAAATAAAAGGGACGCTACAAGGCGTCCCTAACTAACTTGCCAGCGAATCAAACGAATCACTTCGAATCAGATTCGTTCGATTCGGATGCATCGACTACCTGCAGCTTTCCAATCAGGTAATCCAGGTTTTCCGTGTCCACATCATTTTCGACTGCGGTCAGGACCCGTTCGATCATCAGTTGGCGATACATCTCCCGATTGTCGCCGCCGGTCTCCAGCATCTCGTCCGCAACCTCTAGTGCGGCCCGTGCCATCGGCAAGAACTGCGGCGGCATCTTGGCAACCTCAAACAGACGTTTGAGACCAAGCTCTCCCTTGTCGTGCACCAGCTGGTACGCATTGCTCACCGGGATGCCCACCTTCTTGGCCAGCGCCACTTCAAAGAAGGTGGTGTCGCCCATACAAAGCGCGCGCAGCATCAATGTCGGGGTCAGGCGGCCGTTATCAGCCAGTTGGTCCACGAGTTCCTGCACCGTGGCAGATTTCTGCCCACCTTCCAGCAGCGATACCGTTGCTTTTTCACGGCTTTCAAGCAGCAAGTCCGCCGCCATGGCAGGCGAAACCTCGTGGTGGGTCATGATATGATCGCGAATCTTTTCGGACACCATCGTCACCAGACGCTCGGCAACCCCGATGGGCAACTCGCCGCGCAGCGCCATCGGCGTCTTTACCGCTTCGCTGTCGCTGTATTTTTCGAGCACCTTGTCGTAGGTCTTTTCGCCGATCTGTGCGGTCTCGTTCCCCACGAGGGTCGCGACCACCTCTTCATTGCCGGTATCGGCCAGGGCATCCGCCACGTCTTCAGACACGTCTTTCCGGCCAGCAACCGCCTTCTGCACAGTGACACCTTTGGTGCGGACAATCTCGATCAGGTCCTGGTCCGTCAGAACACTTGAGAACTCGACCACAGGCAGGGCCACTTCATCAACGTCCTTCGCTAGAGATGTCGCCACATCATGGGGCACGTCAGGATTTTCTTTGAGGCTCTCCGCTAGGGCATGGCGAACCCGGACCGACGCATCCTTCAGCATGACCCGGAAGATGTCTTCCGCGATCTTGCGTTCCCCTTCTGTAAGGGTCGCATCACCAAAAGTTGAAGCAACCTTTGCAGCCGCTGCAGCCCGGTTATCGACGTTCGGATCCTGCAACAGTTTCGCGACATCGGCGCTGGAAAGCTTGTTACTGTCAGACAAGGCCTTATCCCCACTCATGTAATTTCATATGAACGCTACGGTAAACAAGTTAAGCGCCCGTTAAAAGGGTGTGTCCTTCCATTTTATCGAAAACCACAGCCCTCCCCCATTTTTGACTATAGTTCCCTTGAGCCTGCGCCGTTTAACGGCTAGCATGCGCAACAATTTTAACCGGACGGCCATACCGTCCCAAGAATATTTTGTCTGGGCAAGAAAATAATAACGCGCCCGTCAACAGGGGAAGCTTTGAGTTATGTACAAACGATTACTGGGAGCCCTAGCCGCAGTCTTCGCCGTGAGCGGAGCCGTCTATGCGGCAGCGGAAAAATCTTCCTTCCAACAATTCCTGGATGATTTCTCCGTCATGGTGAATGACGCCATTTCGCCTTTCACGCAGACTTTTTCTGATTTCATTTTCTATGCAATCCCAATGGATTGGCTGGTTGAGGGCGCTCCCGGGCTGCCTGTGATTGTGTTGTGGCTTTTCTCCTTCGCGGTGTTTTTCACCATCTATATGGGGTTCATCAACCTGCGTGGTTTCGGCCAGGCGATCCGTATCGTCAAAGGGACCTACGACAATCCAGATGATCCCGGTGAAGTAACACACTTCCAGGCGCTGACTGCCGCACTGTCCGCCACTGTTGGCCTCGGTAACATCGCTGGCGTGGCCATTGCCATTTCTGTTGGTGGCCCTGGTGCCACCTTCTGGATGATCATGGCGGGCTTGTTTGGCATGACCAGCAAATTCTGCGAAGTGACGCTGGGCCACAAATACCGTGACATCGACGAACATGGTGTCGTTTCAGGCGGCCCGATGAAAT
>JBNKYQ010000208.1:0-5082 GCA_050300975.1 Kordiimonas sp. | reverse complement strand
GTGCCATTGTTCCCAAGGCCAATGCACCGAGAGAGAGTATCAAAGGCATGGAAGTTATTGCCGTTGAAAAATTGCATGAAGCGCTTGAAGGTCAGGGCGGCGCCGGAATCATGGGCGCGCTTTCGGAAGAAGACCTGGCGGCAGTCATCAATGAAGTGTCCTCAGACGTGGAAGCTATTGCAGAAAAGCTCGCAAACGCCTAAATACACGGCGCGGGTTCTGCGCTGTGCGCACGATATGCAGTAATCCCCGGGGCTATAAATTCTCCTAGGGAGCTGTCCCTGGTTCGGACCGTGGTCCTTACCATCACGGCGCCCACCTGATTTATCAGGCTACGGAGGATACATACGTCAACGCGGCAGAGGCGGTCCCGCACCCTTCTCTTTCCCGAAGCAGGTTCAGCATGACACTCAAGCATGACAAACAGGCGATGCGTGAGGACGCGAAGCGCATCCGCATGGGCGCGCATGAGATGTACGCGCTCGATGCCGCTGAAAAAGCCGCGATGCACGGCATGGGGTTATTTTCAAGCTTCGAGAAGCACGCCATCATCGGCGCCTACTGGCCCATGGGCGATGAGCTTGACCCCCGCTTCCTGATGAGTGCGCTTGAACGCGCAGGCTACCGAACGGCGCTCCCGGTCGTGGGGGCGAAGGACCAGCCGCTCACGTTCCGCCTGTGGGGCATGGGTGACCCCTTGGAAGGCGGCAGCTTCGGCACCATGCACCCTGCAACAGACGCACCCGAAGTGGTGCCTAATGCGCTTATCGTGCCGCTGCTGGCGTACGACCAGGATTGCTACCGCCTTGGCTGGGGTGGCGGCTTTTATGACCGCACACTGGCTGCGCACAGCGAAATAAAAGCATTTGGCTTTGCCTTTGGCGCCCAAATCGTTGATCATGTTCCCCGAGAAGCGCACGATTGGCCGCTGCAGGGTGTGATTACGGAAGAAGGCGTGATCCTGCCCCGTAAACTGAGCGTATAGCGCAAGCGACAAACCGTTCAGGCAAAAAGCGGTAAACAAAAAGAAAAACAGGTACCTATGCGACTATTATTCCTTGGCGATCTGATGGGCCGCAGCGGACGGACGGCAGCCATTGACGCCCTTCCTGATCTGCGTGAAAAGCTGAAGCTGGATTTTGTTGTGGTGAACGCGGAAAACGCGGCCTCTGGCTTCGGCACCACCGGCAAGATCGCGGGCGCCGTTATCCAGGCAGGCGCCGATGTGCTGTCGGGCGGCAACCACACGTTCGACCAGAAAGACATTCTTTCCGTTATCGATAACGACAACCGGATTTTGAGGCCCGTCAACTACCCGGAAGGCACGCCGGGCCGCGGCTATGCCGTTTATGACGCGCCCAGGGGCAAGAAGGTACTGGTGATCAACGCCATGGGCCGCGTGTTCATGAACGCGCTTGAATGCCCGTTCCGCGCCATCGACAAGGTGCTGCAGAAATACCGCCTGGGCGCCACCGTGAACGCCATCATCGTGGATTTCCACGGCGAGGCCACGTCTGAAAAGATGGCCATGGGCCAGTATCTGGACGGACGCGTGAGCTTTGTTGTAGGCACCCACAGCCATATCCCGACGGCGGACTGCCAGATTTTTGACAAAGGCACGGCCTACCAGACCGACGCCGGCATGTGCGGCGACTACAATAGCGTGATCGGCATGGAAAAGACCGAGCCAATAAACCGGTTCGTTTCCCGCATGAACAAGGAACGCTTCACCCCGGCCGGCGGTGACGCCACCGTGTGTGGCACGTTTGTCGAAACCGACGACCGCACGGGCCTCGCGAAACGCATCGAGCCCGTCCGCATCGGCCCCCGCCTGATGGAACATATTCCAGAGCTGTGATCAGACACAACCACAGCTGATCAGGCCTGCAGATCCCCGCCAATCCGGCGTTGAATCCACAGTTGACTCCGGCACTCAGAAGTCGCCTAATCTACTTCTGAGGGAATTTATCAGCCAAACGCAACACAGTGGGGAAATCTGATGGCTTTGCAACGGCAATGGCACCGATGCCAAGACCGGTTGAGGCAACGATCGCGGAAGCGACTATCCTGTTTGATGGAGACATTGCAGCCCCCGGCACCGAAGCGGCTGTTGACCTGTTTCTGGCACAATTGACGCGCGCGATCGTCGAAAACAGGACGCGCCTTTCGGGCAGCCGGCAGATTGGCGACCTTGAATTTGAGATCACCGAACTCAATGTGGAATTGCTTGAAATCTCCGCTGGCAGTGTATGGACCCGTATCGCCTGGGTAGCGACAATCGTTGGCGGGCTGGCAGCCTACCCAGCCGCCAAGGACGGCGCAAAGGAACTGGCCGACGACATCGAATGGCTGATTGGACAAGCCGCAGTCTATTTTGAAGAACAGGCAGAAACCACCCCGGGTGCACCGCCGATTGTTTACCGGGGTCAGGAAGTGATTATTCGTTCTGAGGACGATATTCGCGAGAGCCTCGAAAATCCGCCCACGCCAACCATTTCCATCTGACTTTCCTCAATCGGAGCCTGGCGCGCCCTCCAAGGCCAGCGCCTGTCATATTTTGGCCCTTTCTGTGCCCTAGCATGCTCCTTCAAGCGCTTGGGGGCGTGAAAGGAGCCAGACGATGACCCGTTTGTTTTATCTCCTTGGCCTAGCCTTCGCCGGCACCTTCTGGGGAACCGCGGCTGAGGCACAGTCCCTTTCGGACGGCGACTATGAACAGTGCAGTGTGTACGACCAGGAAGGCGACTTTGTCGGCTATAGCAACGAATGCCTGGAGCGCAAACGCGCCCGCATCCGGGCCTATCAGGGTGTTGGATCAGAAGGGCAGCATCACGGCCGCTCTGGCCGCCACCGTTCGGATACCCAGCCAACCACCCCGGCGGGCCAGCGCTTCCGGCCGGTTGAACTGCCGCGCGCATGTCCCCTGTGGGCCAATGGCGGGCGGGGATATGTCTCCACCATGGTAACAACCGGTGGCTTTTTCGGCAGCCAGACCTTCTTCGGCACTTTTGACAGCATGTTCAATGGCCGCCCATGCTTTGCCAAAACCTACATCACCCGGGGTTATCCCTAAGCCTGCATTGAATACCCCGCGCCCTGCCCCATTTCATGCTTAGGACAACCTTGGGGACTTGGACAGATGGCAGACGACAGCGGCACACCCGTCACACGGAATGAGGTCTCAGCCGAGAAGGCCGAGGCGATCCGGCAGGCTGTGCGCAGCGCCATCAGCATACCCACGCCCGACCAGGCAGCCCGCCTCGCGACAGTCGCGGACGCAGAGGCCTTCCATGCTTTCCTAATCGACCCCAAGGTATACGCCCCCATCTATACCCTGCCCCGACCGCTGACGGTGGAAAGCGTGCGTGCCTTCATCGAAGCACACGAGCGCGAGCGCGAAGAAGGTGTGGGGCTGATGTTCCTGAACCTGGACAACGATGGCCGCATCGTCGGCTACAGCGATTTCAGTTTCTGGCCGCAGTGGGCGGCGGGGGAGCTCGGCGGCGCCGTGCACCCGGACATGCAGAGCAAGGGGCGCGGGCAATTGGGCGCGGGCATGAGCTTCGCCTGGATGTTTGACGCCCTCGGGCTGGACCTGATTGTGGAGACCGCGGCGCTTGATAATGTGCGTACCGCCAAGCTCCTTGATTACCTCGGGTTCGCGCGAAAGGGCGAGATCACCAGCACCCGCCCGGACGGCACCACCCGCGCGTCGCTCGTATGGGAAATCACCAGGGATGAGTGGGCTGCGAAACACCCTGATTTGTCATGCTGAACTTGTTTCAGCATCCAGGAACACGTCCGGCAGCAGGCGAGGAAGAAAGATAGGCCCTGAAACAAGTTCAGGGTGACAACAGGAGCAATCCGTAAGCATCAATCCACAGGTGCAAACTGATCGCCTTGCTTGATGGTGCCCGCGCTTTCCACCGTGCAGTAGATACCCATCAGGTTGGCACCGAATTCTTTCTGGAGCACTTTGGGCAGGTTCTGGTCCACCTCGGCAGTCTGTAGATTCACGTTGGTGGCGTTGCAGCGCACGATGGGTTTCATCAGCTTGAGCGTAACCTCACCTGCGCGGAATACTTGCCCCCGCTCCCAGTCGCGTTCAGCCCACGCGGGCAGGCCTTCAAGATACACATTCGCGCGGAAGCGGAGCGGGTCGAGGTCCTGCCCCACATGATCCGATAGCGCCTTGACGCTGGCCAGGTTCACGACGGACAGCACCTTTTCCGGCACGTCAGAGAACATATGCCCCTCGGCTGCTTCAAGGCGCGGCGCGCCCTTCGCCCGGTCGCCCATGTAGGTGGCCATCATTACCTCAAGCCTATGCGCGTCGTCAGCGTCGCGGAGGCTGCCGTGAAACAGAAGCTCACCATCTTTCGAGACGGTCATCACATCGCCTTCGCCGCTGAAGCTGACCTCCAGCGCCGCCAGTTCCGCGTGGGTCATCAGCGCCAGGAATTTGGTTTTGGAAAGATGTACGGGGTTCACGCGGTCAAACACGGTATCGCCGTGTCGGATCGCGAAAGCGCGGTCCCCCTCAATCGCCTGCCCGGGCGCAAGCTGGGCCGCGTCCAGCGGTTGCCCCGCCAGCCCCTTCACCGGAAAGCGCCAGATTTCAGCGATTGTGGTCATGTGTTTTCCTTAAGGTCAGAGGAACCGGCCAACCACATCCTTGTAGGAGCGGCTGACTTTCAGTTCCGTGCCGCCCTCAAGCGTCAGGAAGCATTCGCCGTTCGAATGGGGTTTCACCTCTCGCACTTTATCCAGGTTCACGATGGTCGAGCGGTGGATGCGCTGGAAAATCTTGGGGTCGAGCCGCTTTTCCATGGTCTTCATGGTCTCGCGCAGGATATGCGTTTTCTCGCCCACATGGATGCACATATAGTCTCCCGCCGCGTCGATATATTCAACGTCAGAAACGCTGACGATGGTGATATGGCCTCGGTCCTTGATGCGGAGGTGCGGGTCAAACCGCTGGTCGTGCGTTTCAGCCGGCTTCTCCAGAAGCGCGGTCAGCGCTTCCTTCGGTGGCTGTTCCATGCCTTCAATCAGCTCCACAAGGCGGGCATTCTGTTCAAT
>JBNKYQ010000207.1:0-5143 GCA_050300975.1 Kordiimonas sp. | reverse complement strand
GGGTATTGTCATCAACAACTCGATCGTGCTGGTGGACCAGATTGATATTGAGCGCGCTGACAAGCAGCTGATAGACGCCATCGTCAAGGCGGCGGGCATGCGCCTTCGTCCCATCCTCTTGACCAGTATCACCACCGTGATCGGCCTGGTGCCGCTATACCTGTTCGGTGGCCCTTTGTGGGAGCCGCTGGCGGCGGTGATGATGTTCGGCCTTGCAGTTGCGTCAGTGCTGACGCTCTTCTTCGTGCCCGCGACTTACTTCCTGCTGTTCCGGAAAGAGGGGTAGTGCACATTGCCAGTCAACTTTAGCCAGCCGAGCGAAGTGGTAGCTCCGTCATCGGCTTTTCTGGAGGCAGTATGGTCTTTTTAAAAGGAGCCAAAAGGAACCTTAAGCGTTCTATTGCCAGGTCAACGGGAATACCGACTACTCGTTCAGGGCGTAAGAGGAAGGCAGATAAAATTTCTGCTCAATTTCTTGGAGTAATTGTTCTCCTCGCTCTCGTTTGGCTTTTTAGCTGACTTCTTCGCACATCGAGAGTGCTTGGTTAGAGAACTAGTATGACATCAGTTGCCCGGTTGCCGTCCGGGTGTCCCGGGCGGTTGATTGGTCTTATTTCCCGCAGCGCGAATAAGGGCCGCAGATCAACAGTTTGTAATAATATTCGCTAAACTGGTCCTGTTTCAGACATTTTATGACGTGACTTTGCGGCGAATTCTGGTACAAAGGCGCCAATTGACAGCGGTGTCAAAAATTCAAAGACGAGGATTTCAGCATGTTTGATCATCCATCCAAAGGCAAGGGCGAAGCAAGACGGGAACACCTTTCGGCGGCGTTCGATATTGCCGACGCGCTGCTGGAGGGACGACAAACGCTTGAGGCCTTGTCGGCTGACCTTTCAGCGCGCGGCAAGCGTTGCCTGGACGGTCGCCTTTCGGGGCTGGCTCGCCAATGGTCGGCGGTGCCGATTAAAGACAACCTGGCCCGTCTGGCCGCCCTCGTGGAAAAAATCGCCACGAACGCTGACGGCAGCCGCAAACCCTTCGCTGAATTCCAGGCGCTGGTGGAAGACGAGGTGGCAGGCTTCGTGGTGACCGCTCACCCGACCTTCTCCCTGTCTGACACGGCCTGGACCTATGCCAAGGCCTATATGAGCGCGGTGGCGGATGGCGCACAGGCGGTGCAGGCGGCCACAGCCAATCTGGATGTGGGCACGGTGCACCCAACAAAATCGCCCACCCTTCACCAGGAACTGGAGTATGCCGGACTGGCCGTGGGCAACATGCGCCGATCGGTACGCACGCTCTACCGCGTGATCTTCACGGAGGCCGCGAAGCTCTATCCTGATGAATACCGGTCTTTGCGTCCGCGCCTTGCCACCATCGCAAGCTGGGTGGGCTTTGACCTTGATGGCCGCACGGACATCGACTGGTCATTGGGGCTATTGTTCCGCTACCGCTCTGCGCTTGCGGGGCTTGATGCCTGCCTCGGGCAGACAAGCGGTGTGAAGTTCGAAGGCGAGGCTGTTGAGTTCTGGACGACGATCCGCGCGGGCTTTGAAGACCTGCGCGCCTGCTTTGAACTGGGCGCCCGCACGCTTGAGGAACACCAAAGCAGCCCCGAGGGCGGTAGCAAGGGCCTGGGCAAGCTGAACCAGCTGGCGGTCGAGAACCATTCCCGCAAGGAAGCGGCGGTTGCCCGCATCGGCGACGCGTTCGAAGCGCTGCTGGCGCTGGAGCTTGAAGACGAGGCCTGGTGCAAGGCCGCGACGCTTTTTAGCGAATGGCGCGCCATCGGCATGGGGCTGTCGCACATCCACTTCCGCTTGAACGCGGCACAGCTCCATAACGCCATCTCGGCCGAAATCCAGCTGACAAAATCGCCTGACCAATCGGCCATGCGCCGTCACTTCCTGGCCGCGATTTCCGACAAGCTGGACAAGGTTGAAGCCAAGACCATCCATTATGGGACCCTGTCGCGCGAGCAGACGACGGCACGGCGCGTGTTCATGCTGGCGGCCCAGTTCCAGAAACACTTTGATGCCACAACGCCCATCCGCATGCTGGTGGCGGAATCCGACACGCCCTTCACATTATTGACCGCGCTTTACTATGCCAAACTGTTTGGTGTTGAAGACCATGTGGAAATCAGCCCGCTGTTCGAAACCGCCGTCGGGCTGGAGCGCGGCGACCGGGTGATCGCAGAACTGGTCGATAACCCGCATTTCCTGGCTTACATCCGCAAGCAAGGCCGTTTCTGCCTGCAGCTTGGTTTCTCGGACAGCGGCCGCTATATCGGCCAGCCTGCCGCGACGCTGGCCATTGAGCGTTTCAAATTGCGTCTGATCCGGCTTTGGAAAGCGCGCGGTCTTGAGGACGTGCAATTGCTGTTCTTCGATACGCACGGCGAAAGCGTGGGCCGCGGTGCGTACCCTGAAAGCCTGAAGAAGCGCTTCCTTTATACGCACCCGCCGCGAGTGCGGCAGCAACTGGCGAGTTTGGGGCGGCCTGAAAAGCATGAGGTCAGTTTCCAGGGCGGGGAGGGGTACCTCTGGTTCCTGGCGGAAGAAACGGCGCTCGCGTCCTTCACCGATTTCCTGGAGGTCCGGTTCGCGGACTATGACGCCAGCAGTGACAAATTCTACGAGGAAAAAGGCTGGTCGCTTGATTTCTTCCTGTCGCTTGTCGAATACCAGAACCACCTGACGGACCATAAAGGCTATGTGCGGCTGATCGACAGTATCGGCCGTAGCCTCCTGTTCCCCACCGGGTCGCGGTCGCTTCGCCGCCAGGGGGGTGGTGCGGTGCATCAGCGGCTTGAACGCATTAGCCAGATCCGCGCCATTCCAAACAATGCGGTGCTGCAGCAGCTTGGCTATCTGGCCAACAGTTGTGGCGGTTTCGGCACCGCGATCGCGCGCTCGCCTGACCAGTTCGAAGCGATCCACAGCCAGTCTGACCGCCTGAAGATGGTCACCAGCCTTGCCGTCAATGCGCTGGCGCGCTCCGACGTGGGCGTGATTGAGGCTTACGCCAAGCTCCTGAGCCCCGGCTACTGGCTGGACCGCGCCGACGAGGTCGGTGACCTGGGGCGCCGCGAACAGCTTCGCCGCCTCTCGCGCCTCTTGGAAGGTCTGTTTGAAAGTGACAGTGTCGATGCCTGCATCCGCAAGCTTCGCCGCGACGCCGGCACGCTGACCGACTGCGTGCAGGACGAAGGCGTGATGGCCGCGTTCGATAGCGCATCGCCTGACGCGGAGCTCTTTGAACTGCATCAGATCAGGATCGGCCTTATTCAGTATATCTTCCTCAATGCCATGGAAATCCCGCGCTTCAGCAGCCGGTTTGACGTCTCGCTTGAGGATGTTCTTGTGGAACTGTTGCACCTTGAGGTCGATGACACGGTCACGCAGCTGAGGAAGATCTTCCCGGAATCGCCGGTGAGGAACGATGACGAGCAGTTCGGTGAAGAGACGACGTATGAAGGCAGTGTGTCATCGGGCTACGAGGACGCGCACCGCAATATCTTCGACAAGATCGAGCAGGCCTACGCCCAGGTGCTGGAAATCAGCGGCCTGATTGCCCTGAAGGCTGGTGCGTTCGGTTAGAACAGCTCGTCACTCACCGGCTTGACCGGTGAGTCCACGTGCAGGGTCTGTCTGACTATGGATTCGCCGATCAAGTCGGCGAATGACGAAGCGAATGCTACGCTGTTGAGGGGCGCTCAATCAGTTCGGGCACGAACTCTGCGCAGGTGGTTTGCTGGTCTGCTTCCGCTACCGCTTGCGGGCGCATTTCCGCGATCAGCAGCATCATGGCCTGGCGCGCGATCTCGGCCACATCCTGTGCTGCGGTCGTTAGCGGCGGGCGGCTGTGCTGGCTGAAGGGGCTGTTCTCGAACCCCGCGATGGCCACATCGGCAGGTACACTTAGGCCCGATGCCTTGACGGCGGCCAGTGCGCCTGCGGCGATTTCATCGTTACAGCCGAAAATGGCCGTTGGCCTGTCGGTGCGTTCCATCAGCTTGGCTGTGCGTTCGAAGCCGCTGTCAAAGGAATAGGCACCCGGGAGCACCAGGCTATCGTCCACCATAATGCCGTGGGCCTTCAAGGCTTCCTTGAAACCGGCGCGGCGTTCAGGGGTCGAGAGGTGTTCCTCTTCGCCCGACAGGAAAGCGATACGGCTGTGGCCGTGGCTGATCAGATGGTCGGTGACGCTTATTGCCGCCGTGCGGTCATTCACGTAAACGCAGGGCGCCGCGCCGCAAGGGGCTTCGCTGGCGGAGATGATCCGCACGAAATGGATGCCGCGTTCCGCCAGCGCGTTGGTGATGGCGTCGTTTTCCGATACCGGCGGCGCGATCACAAGGCCCGCGAGGCGGGAGTTGTTCACCAGGTCAACGAGTTCCTGCACGATGCCGTCGTGGGCGGCGTCGCACGGGTGAATTTGCAGGCTGTAGCCCATCTCGCGGCAGGCCTTCAGCACGCCTTCCTGCACGTCCACCACATAATAAGGGTTGGGGTTATCATAGACGAGGCCGATGGCGTAGGACTTGTTGCCTCTGAGGTTCCGGGCCGACATGTCGGGCTGGTAATTGAGCTCCTCGATCACAGCCCGCACTTTCTTGCGGGTGGCTTCCTTTACCGTGGGTTCATTGTTGATGACGCGTGAGACGGTCTTCAGCGATACCCCGGCAACGCGGGCGACATCTTTGATCGTGGCCTTGGACAAAACGCAGCCTTTTCTTCCCTAAGGGGCATTTGATCTGCCCTGATTTCCCACGGGCATCTGGTGCCCGATTCTCCCCCGGTTTGATCCGGAATGGTTGTGAAATTCGTTATGACCCGCACTGACCGAATAGTCAACGTTGTCATGTTGACCGGAAGGTCAGGAACCCGGGATTCCGAGGTAATTCAATCAGTTAATAATGATAACGATGTCATAAAAATGACAACGTGAGCATTTTTTTACAAAAAGCTATGGACAACGTTGTCATTTTATCTCATGAAATGATGGCTCTGTGAGGCCTTCCCGGGGAAGTGAGCTTGTCTCCTTCCCCACCCTTTCGGGGGGCAGGCACCTACAGAAGAAGATGATTAGAGGGTTGCGGACCGTTTGGTGTTTTTCGGTCGGACCTGATGAGCCT
>JBNKYQ010000206.1:0-5215 GCA_050300975.1 Kordiimonas sp. | reverse complement strand
AGGACGCCACTGTGCTCTCGTACGAGGACCTGCCGGGCTTTCCCAAGCCAACGGTTGAAGGCCACGCCGGTCGGATGCTGATTGGCACGCTGGGCGGCAAGCCTGTGATCTGCATGCAGGGCCGGGCGCACGCCTATGAAGGCCACCCTGCTGAGAAGCTGGCTTTCTCCACCCGCGTCTTGTGGGCGCTGGGCGTTGAGGTGCTGGTACTGACGAACGCAGCGGGCAGCCTACGCGAGGAAGCGGGCCCGGGCTCGCTAATGGCGATCACCGACCATATCAACTTCTCCGGCGTCAATCCGCTGGTGGGCATTAATGACGACCGCTTCGGCCCCCGTTTCCCTGATATCAGCGAGGGCTGGGACCGCAAGCTGACGAAAAAGCTGCAAGCCTGCGCCGAAGAGCTGGGCATCACCCTGCACACTGGCGTCTATATCATGGCGAAGGGCCCAAATTTTGAGACACCCGCTGAAATCCGGGCGTTCCGCACCATGGGCGCGGATGCGGTTGGCATGTCCACAGTGCCTGAATGCCTGGTGGCGCGCCACTGCGGCATGAAGGTTGTGGGCGTAAGCTCCATCACCAACCTGGCGGCTGGCATGCAGGGCGAGCTGACGCACCATGAAACCATGGAATATGGCGCTATTGCCGCGGTCAATCTTGAAAAGCTGTTGCGGGCCTTCCTGGCGAAAGCTTCCTAGGCCACAGCCTGACAGCAGACATGAAAAAGGCACCGCAAGTTGCGGTGCCTTTTTTCTTGGCCGTGTGCTGCCTGATCAATAGCTGGCTGCAGCGATCGATTTGATCATGCGCAGGAAATCAAGCCGCAGGTCCTCTGGCATATCGTCGAAATGTCGAACCAGGGTCTGTACTTCTTCACCATTGCTGGCGCCATTCGCGCCCTCACATTCTTCAAAAAACGCGCTGACCGGCACCTTCAGCGCCCCTGCCAGCATTGCCAGCTTGCTCGCTGAAATGCGGTTGGTGCCACGCTCATATTTTTGAATTTGCTGAAAAGTAAGCCCCAGGACACTCCCGAGCTCGGTTTGCGTCATACCGCGCTGGCGCCTGAGCTGACGAACCTGAGCCCCCACACTTTCATCAACCGGGTGTACCATTGCCCTCTCCCACTACAAAGCTCCTCGAGCTTTTATCCCAAAACTGACAACCGAACGACTCATGACGTTTTAATTGTAATAAAGACAGCAATTAGCAATAGCAATAGATTGCAGTTGCCTGAAGTGAAAAGATTGTCCGGACATCATCCCCAAATCACCTTCCCTAAAACACAATCTAACAGTGTGAACGAATCAGTCAAAGCTAGAAAATCTTGGTCACAAAAGATGCGGGTTTCTGGCATCACGCCACGAAGAAAAACTCGGAGGAACTGCCCAGTCGGGCGGGCCATCCGGCAAGGCACACACATAATGCATTGATTTTCATGCCTATTTTCCAGAATACCTTAAGCGGTGACCTCGCTCTTTTTCCATTCCACCCTGCCCCGCCCTGCAGCGATGTTGTAAAAAGTGAACAAACAGTAGTAACTTAGCTCGATCGTACGCACGGCTAGGGGAAAAGCATGGATCAGCTTCTCGATAGGCGTAGAAGAGACATAGATTTCATCTTGAAAGTGACAGCCGAACTCAAGGCCGCTGCTAGCTTTGACGAACTTCAGCAGCCCCTTGAGGGTCTGTGCCGCTATTTTGACCTGGATGGGTTCACCTGGTTTTTCATGGCGGACCGCGACGAAATTTTTGAACTGGATACACGTCCCGGTGAATGGAAGCAGCGCTATGAGAAAGGCCTGTATCTATTCAACGACCCTATCGTGCAAACAGCCGCCGCAACCGATCAACCCTTTATCTGGGAAGACGCGCTGCTGGTCCGTCAGTTGAGCGGCAAGCAACGTTCAATCATGAACGGCGCCCGGGACTATGGCATCCAGGAAGGCTTCAATTTCCCGATCCATGACGTCGACATATCGAAAGGCTCGCTCAGCTTCTATCATGAGGACCTCAATCATGTCCGCGAGGTGTGGGCTGAATATGGGGACTTTCTGTCTCATGTTTCCTTCCTGTGCCATGTCAGGTCCAAAGGCCTGATCAGGCCCAAACCGGACGCGCTCTATAACGAGCCCATCCTGACCGCAGGCGAGCGGGAGGTCATCCAGATGATGGCGGAAGGAATGCGCATTCCTGAAATTTCGGACCGCCTTCATCTGAGCGAAAGCGGTATCCGCAAACGCTTCCGCGAAGCTTTTCGGAAGCTCGGCGTGCGGACGTCCGGCCAGGCAACCGCCGTGGCCCTGATGCGCGGTGAAATTCACCCGTTCGACATTGGCTAATCTTCTATAGTTTATTGAAAAATAAGCAGAAAATACGCAATAGTTCGCACTGGACGCGTAACAACCTGTAGTTATTTCTCTCAACTTATATGAAGAAAAGTATCCAATCCGTCACTTTTCGACGCCCCAATTTTCAGTCATTTTCAGCCTGTAACCTTTTATTGGAGGGTGGCTGTGGCATATCTGACGAACGGCAAACAACTGAACTGTGTTCCTGATATCAGAGACTCGATGTATCGACTGCGCAAGCGCGTTTTTGCCGACCAACTGGGCTGGCAGGTGAATGTGCAGGGCGGCATGGAATTCGATGAATTCGACCGCGACGACACCATCTATGTGCTCTACCTGCAAGGGCGTGAGGTCGCCGGAATCTGGCGCATCCTCCCAACCACCGGGCCCTACATGCTTGCGGACATCTTCCCGCAACTTGCACCCGACACGGGTATTCCGCGGGACAAAACATCATGGGAGCTATCTCGCTACTGCATGGACAAAGATGCTTTCGGGAACGAGATCGCCATGCACCGGGCACAACTGGACATGTTCTGTACCCTTGCAGAATTTTCAATTCTCTACGGGGTTGAAGAACTTGTTCTGGTGCAGGATCCTCGGATCACAAAGCTGGCCAATTCTGTCTTTGGTGTTCCACACATCATGACAATGCCAACAAAGACAGGCGTCTGTTTGGCCCACACGGTTCTCTATCGTCCGTCCTTCCTCAAGGATCTGCGCCAGGCTCAGCAGCTTTATGGCATTGGCGCACCAGCTACCGAATGCCTTGACGTCCTTGCGCTTGGCGAGACACGCGATGGGTTGGCACTCCTCCGGGCAGCAGAATAACGATGAGAAATCATATTCAAATAAGGCCTCCAGTAAATCTGGCCACCCTCTCCACGTCGGAACGGACACTCTATGAAGCAATTTTAGAGACAGTCGATCATGCGGACCGGCTCGAACTGGAAAAGGTGTCCATTCTTCTTGAAGCAGCGAAAACAGCACTCCTGACAGAGAAGACCAGCAAACGTTGCAGTAAAGGCGTCAACTAGGCAGCAATCAACTCCAACCACGGGACGAAGGGAGTTTCTAGATGGGAAAATATTTTATTTCCTCCGATGTTCGCAAGGATATCCGCATTCCACAAAAAGTCATTTTCAGGGAAACCTATGAAGAGCATCTGAAGCGTTTTGCCATCGTCGCCGCGTCTATTCCGCCGGAGATCGTTGAAAACGCGGTCAGCCTGCTGGAGACCTATGCCGGCCACGACGACCTTGAGAAGGAAACGTCAAAACACAGCTGACGCCAGCCAGCGGCAGACCCGCGACATCAAATGTAAAAAAGGCGCCTGATTTCAGACGCCTTTCATTTTTTCTTGAACGCCTGCGGTCCTAATAGGACTTGCCGCCCTCGTTGGCATCGCCGTATGGCACCCAGATGTTCTTCACTTCAGTGGCCTTCTCCATCAGGCCCCGCGCGCTCATCTGCTCGCGGCTGGTGAAGTCATAGGCCTTGCCGTAATTGAGCCAGACGCGCTTCATGTTGTCAGCAGCCGCTTCCTCAATCGCGGCACAGCCTTCACGGCTACCGAAATACCACAAGCCGTCTACGCCATAATGCTTGGCCATCGGCATGGCCATCGCATCCCGCGCGCCGGTCACGATATTCACCACGCCCGCCGGCATGTCTGATGTCTCCAGCACTTGGTAGAAATCAGTAGCCAGAAGCGGGTAGCGCTCAGATGGGATCATCACTGCTGTGTTGCCCGCCGCGACCGAGTAGGCCATGAGGGTCACGAACGCCAGCAGCGGTTGCTCATCCGGGCATACAATGCCAAGAACACCCACAGGCTCATTCATCGCCAACGCCACGCCGCGGATCGGCGGTGTGTGCACGCTGCCGTCATGCTTGTCGGCCATGGCAGCCGCAGTGAACAGCCGCTTGACCGAAAGCTCAACCTCGGCTTCCGCCGCCTTCTGGGATGCACCCGTCAGCGTTTTCAGCCGGTCAGTGAACTCTTCCGCACGGGCAGAAAGGTTCTCGGCCACATAGTATAGGATCTGCGCCCTGAGGTGCGGCGTGGATTTGCCCCAGCCCGCGGCCTTGGTTGCGGCCTCAACCGCGTTCCGGATATCCTTATAGTTGCCTTCGCCCACGAGGCCCGCGAACGCGCCTTTTTTGTCAGCGATCGCCACACTGTCGCCGCCATCAGGCCGCGCCTGCTTGCCGCCGATATACATTTTGGCGGTGCGGTCGATATGGTCGAGGCCGGAGCCCGCTTTCGGCATGGCAACCTGGGCTGGCGCCGCGATCGGCGCCCAGTCCTTCAGCGCACTCTCGTACCGCGGCCGCATATAGGCCAGCATGCCTTCGCGGCCGCCCTCGCGCCCAAAACCGCTTTCGCGGCGGCCGCCAAATCCGGCGGCAGCGTCGAACATATTGGTACCGTTGATCCACACAACGCCCGCTACAAGCGACGGTGCCACTTCAAGCGCGCGGCTCAGGCTTTCAGACCATACAGTCGCCGCCAGGCCGTAGCGCGTGTTGTTCGCAAGCGCCACAGCTTCGGATTGCGTGCGGAAGGTGATGGCCGTGAGGACAGGGCCGAAGATTTCCTCGCGGTAGAGCGTGTTGTCCGTGCCCACACCGGTCACCAGTGTCGGCGGGAAGAAAACACCCTCTTCCGGCATCTCGCACGGCGCTTTCCAGACCACGGCCCCCTGGCTTTCACCATCCGCCAGCAGGCGTTCGATCGTGTCTTTCTGCGTCTGGTCCACGACCGCACCGATATCGATGCATTTATCAAGGCTGGTGCCAACACGCAGGGTAGACATGCGCGCTTTCAGCTTCTCAAGGAACCTGTCGGCGATGCCTTCC
>JBNKYQ010000205.1:0-5352 GCA_050300975.1 Kordiimonas sp. | reverse complement strand
CCGTGTTCAGCACTTCGATGGTCTGGCCGGACATGCTTGTCACCACGTCGCCCGGGCGCTGTGCGTTGCCGGACGGCATATTTTCAACAAGGCCGACGATGGCAACCACATTAACCTTCGCCTTGCGGCCCGCGAGCGCCTTCATCAGGCCAACAACTGTGCCTGCGCCGCCCATGTCCCATTTCATCTGCTCCATGCCTTCACCAGGCTTGAGCGAAATACCGCCGGTGTCGAAGGTGACACCTTTACCCACGAAAGCGATCGGCTGATCGTCTTTGCCTGCGCCGTTCCAGCGCATGATGGCCAGTTGGGATTCACGCTCGGACCCCTGACCAACGGCGAGCAGCGAGCCCATGCCCAGCTTGGTCATCTCGGCTTCGCCCAAAACTTCAACGTCAATGCCGACTGCCGACAGTTCGCGGATGCGGTCAGCGAAGCTTTCAGGATACAAAACGTTTGCAGGCTCCGACACCAGATCGCGGGTCAGGAACACACCCTCAGCGACAGCCTTGCGGCTGGCGAACGCGTCGGCGGCACCACTGTCTGCGGACGCCACAACGACCTTCGTCAGCGTTGGTTTCTTAGCTGCAGGCTCCTTGGTGCGATATTTATCGAACCGGTAGGACCTGAGAAGCGCGCCTTCACCGACGGCGGCGGCATCAACGCCTTCAGCCACAACTGTTGCCGTCTCGCTGCCTGCGCCCAGAAGGTCCGCAACAGCGGCAGCGCCGAGCTCAACGACGTCCTGCGCGGTCGCCTTATCCAGTTCGCCTGCGCCCAAAAGAAGCACGCGCTCAGCGTCCATCCCAGCCGGTGCAATAACCTGCAGTTTCTGGCCTTGCGCGCCTGTGAAGCGGGAAGATTTCATGGCCTTTGTCAGCGCGCCGCCAGAAGCCTTGTCAGCATCCGCCGCGAGACCCGAAAGCTCTTTATCCTTCTCTACCAGAAACACCACTGCGCCGGATGCGGGCAGTTCCAATGCAGCAAACTCGATTTGCATGGAAAAATCCTCTTTTTTGTTTTGGTTCTTCGCGTGCCGCACGTCGGTGAATGCCGGTGGGCTCGCCCTCCCCCAACCTAATGCCTTTTCTTGGTTTCAGTTGCAAGCATCGCTCGCGAAATCGCCACATTTTTAGGACAGATACATCTCCAGACCTGCTTTTCTGATGGCGTGTGTGGAGAAAAGCCGCAAGGTCGTTGCGATAATGGGCCACACCCGCTATCAAGGCTCAAACAGTTTAGGGTGGGAAACTCCAGCAGTGTCAATTCAGTCGGCTTTCATCAAAGGTTTCGCGGCGGCCTGTCTTTTCGGCTCTACAGCGCTTACAGCCCCTGTTCTGGCTCAGGAAGCCGACCCCACTGAAGAAAAGGTGGATTTCGAGGCCGACCAGATCAGCTATGACGCTGACACCGGTGAAATCCTTGCGCTTGGCCGGGTTCTCCTGAAGCGCGACGGTTACACCCTCAGGGCTGGAGAGGTTCGCTACAACGAGAAGACTGGCGAAGCGAAGGCGTCAGGCGCCGTAGAATTGGTGGCGCCGAACGGCGACCGTATCCTGGCACCTCACATCGACCTGAGCGACTCGCTCCGGCGCGCCTTTGTCGAAGATATCCGCCTGATCATGTCAGATGGCGCCCAGGTGGCTGCCGCGAGCGGCGAGCGCAACGACAATGAAACCACGCTGGAGAAAGCCGTTTACAGCCCTTGTAAGGTTTGTGCAGACGGCAGTGGCAAGCAGCCACTTTGGCAACTAAAGGCCGTAAAGGTTACCCATGACCGTCAGAAGCGGCGCCTCTACTATAAGAACGCCAGCCTGGAAATACTGGGCATCCCGGTGATGTGGACGCCGTATTTCTCACATCCCGACCCCACGGTTGACCGGGCCAGCGGCCTCTTGCCGATGGACATTCAGACCACCCGAAACCTCGGGTTTGTCTTTGGCCTGCCCTACTATCATGTGTTCAGCGACAGCAGTGATGCCACCATCACGCCTACCTACACATCAAAGGAAGGCCTGCTGCTTGAAGGCGAATTCCGCAAACACCTTGGCTTCGGCCAGTTTGAGGTGGACGGCAGCATCACCTACGCGGATGAGCGGGACGACATCACCAACGACCCCACTGGCGACAAGGAATTCCGGGGCCATATCGGCTCGTTCGGCCAGTTCAACCATTCGAAACGCTGGCGCTCGACCTACCGGCTGAACTGGGCATCGGATGATACCTATCTCCGCCGCTATGATATCTCCGACGCGGACACCTTGATAAGCGAATATCTGCTCGAAGGCTTCTATGGCCGTTCGTATGTGTCTGCGCGCACCATCGGCTTTCAGGGCCTGCGGATCGAGGATATCGCGGGCAAGACGGCTTTCGCCCTGCCGCTGATTGACGCTGAATATATCCCGAATTTTAAACCGCTGGGTGGCACGCTGAAGCTACGCGGTAACGCGCTGGCGCTGCACCGCACCGACGGCCTTGATACCCAGCGCGTCTCCCTTTCCGCCAACTGGCAAAAACGCTGGATCACCCCCAAAGGCTTTGTGATCGATGCTGACGCCCTTTTGCGGACAGATGCCTATAACCTTGATGATGCCGACCAGCCAGATGATGTGGCCTTCGCCGGCACCTTCGGCAGCACGTCCGGCAGTGAATGGCGCAACCTGGCGCGCGTGACAGGTACCGTGACCTGGCCGCTGGTAAAGTTCACCGAAGGCGGGTCGCACACCATTGAACCGATTGCTGAAATCACCGTGTCACCGCGCCGCGGCACGCCGGACAATATCGTCAACGAAGACAGCCGCGCGTTTGAACTGAACGACCTGAACCTCTTCTCGCCTGAGCGCGCCTCAGGCTATGACCTGTGGGAAGAAGGCAGCCGCCTGACCTACGGCCTGCGTTGGCGCTTCGACGGCACTGACTGGACCACGGATGTGATGGTCGGCCAGAGCTGGCGCCTTAGCGGTACTGACCTTGTATTCGCCGATGGCGCGGGCCTTGAGGGCGATGTCTCTGACCTCGTGGGTCGCACGCTCATCACCTATAAAGGCTGGCTGGATTTCGAACACCGCTACCGCGTGGACGAACAGACTTTTGCCGTACGCCGGAATGAGATCAATGTGGCCATGTCCAACGAGAAGCGCGGCCTGACGGTCGGCTATCTCAAGCTGGACCGTGACCTGAACTTCATCAACCGGGAAGACCGGGAAGAGGTACGCGCCAGCGCCTTTTACCAGATCAAGGAAAACTGGCGCCTCAGTGGTGGCTTTACCCACCGTCTGACCGGTGCCGTAGTTGACGGCGTTGCCGAGAATTCCGGTGGTGTTGAATATGACGTTGGCGTGTCCTACACCAATGAATGTATCGATCTTGGCCTCAGGGTACGCAAGACCTATACCCGCGACCGTGACGTCGAGCCGGGAACATCCATTTTGTTCCGGCTGAAATTAAAGAATTTGGGCTAGTGCATTGGGTTAAAACCGTCTAAAAGGCTAGCTTGTTGGGGAGCCCGTCTGGGGCGGAACGAACTTTTTTATATATTATGAGACAGCAAAGTTTGGGCATGGCGAGAGTATTAGAAACAGCAAAAAATTGGGCGCAGCGTACGATTATGGGGGCAAGCGTGGCTTTGGTAGCCGCAACCGCAGCCTATAGCCAGCAGCCGATTAACAGCATTGAAGTTCTCGTCAACGACGAACCGATTTCCAGCTTTGACATCAACCAGCGCCTGCGCCTTGTGATTGCCGTCTCCGGCGGCGTGCAGTCAGAGCAGGAATTCCTCAAGGTGCGCGAACAGGTTGTCCAGTCGATGGTGGATGAGCGCCTGCAACTGCAGGAAGCCGCCACGGTTGAACTTGAAATCCCGGATGCCCAGCTTGAAGAATTCTTTGGCCGCCGCGCCCAGGGTCTTGGCCAGTCTCCCGACCAATTCGCCCAGGCGCTCGCGGGGATCGGGTCCAGCAAACAAACCATGATGGACCAGATGGAAGCCGAGCTTGCCTGGTCGCAGCTGGTTCAGGGCCGCATGGGCTCGTTCGTCAGCGTGTCTGACGAAGAGGTGGAAGCCTACATCCAGCGGATCTATGACAACCGCGGCAAATTCGAATATCGCCTGGCAGAAATCGTGCTTCTGGTGGATTCGCCTGAACAGGAAGCCGCGGTCAAAGCCAATGCTGAAGAACTGGTCTCCCGCATCCAGGGTGGAGCATCCTTCCCAGCTATTGCCCAGCAGCTATCCGCTTCGTCTACCGCAGCGGTTGGCGGTGACATTGGCTGGATCGTGGCCGATGACCTTGAAGGTCCCTACAAGACCGCTGTTGAAGAAGTCAGTGTGGGCGACGTGGCCAAGCCTGTGCGGACGCCTGGTGGCTATCTGATCCTGGCTGTACGTGACCGCCGCCGGATTTTGACCGCAGACCCGCTTGATACCCAGTTTACCCTGCGCCAGATGCACCTCAGCGCGGAAAAAGTTCAGGACCCAGAGGCTGTCGCCAAGTTCAAGGGCGTTGCCGAAAACCTGCATAGCCGCCAGACCACCTGTGGCCAGGTACAGCAGCTGGCAACCGATGCCGGTGCTGATGGGCCGGTGGAAATTGGCGTACTGCGCCTGCGTGACCTCCAGGGCCAGCTTCGCAGTGCTGTTGAAGGTGCCGAAATCGGCCAGGCCAGCGAACTGATGGAGATGGAAGACGGCATGCGCGTTCTGTTCGTGTGTGACCGGCAGGACCCACAGGTTCAGGAACCTCAGTTCGAAGCTGTCTATAACCAGCTTGAGCAACAGCGTCTCTCCATGATGGGCCGCCGCTACCTGCGTGACCTGCGCCGCGACGCCATCATCGACTACCGCTAATCGGACAAAACCAATGTCAGACAATCAGGCTTCCCAATCGGACACACGGCCGCTGGCCGTCACCATGGGGGAGCCTGCAGGCGTCGGGCCAGAGCTGATCGCCCGCCTTTGGCGCGACCGTGAAGCCTTGAAACTGCCGCCCTTCCTTTATGTTGGCGCCGCTGAGGCCCTGCGCGCTGCAGTCGCCGACTTGCCGCTTCAGCCGGTTTCCCACGCCAGTGAAGCCCCTGGTATTTTTTCCTACGCCGTTCCAGTGATGGAAGTCAGCCTTGCTGCCCCGGTCAAACTGGGCGACTTGGACCCCGCGAACGGCCCTGCAGTTGTTGGCGCAATCGATACGGCCTGCGATCTAGCGCTTAAGGGCGACGTCAGCGCAGTTGTGACTGCACCCATCCACAAGGCCGCGCTTTACAAGGCCGGCTTCACAGCCCCCGGTCACACCGAATACCTGGCGCGTCGCTGCGGCCTCCCCGACACGGCTTCTGTCATGATGCTGACGGCCCAGG
>JBNKYQ010000204.1:0-5423 GCA_050300975.1 Kordiimonas sp. | reverse complement strand
GCTTGTGAGATGTTTCAAGCGAACACCAAACAAGCAGATTTAAGGACACCCCTATGGCTCGCCGCACCGTTACCCTGAAAGCAGCACTTCCACATGGTACCTTCTATTGGGTTACCGATGTCGAGGCGGCCTCGGAAGAGGAAGCAGTGGTAGCAGCGGAGAATCTGTTCCTGGCCGAGATGGAAAACATCGACGAATGGGAATTCACGGATTTTGACGTGGCCGACGCCTAAGCGGCATCCCTCTTCCCATCTTACATCGCTATTCGCAGCGACCTGCGGTTTCGCCCAGCCAGCGATCCAGCGCCTTCAGTGACCTGTCCAGCCGCTCCTGCTCATCCCCCAGTTCGGTGAAGAACCAGAAGCGATCCTCATATTTCTTGGGTTGAACCACATCATGCAGGCGCACACGTGTGCTGCAGGGTCCTTCTGGGATCAGTTCAACCCGGAACCAGCGAATATCCTTGTCTGATTCCTGCACGGTGACATAGAGCCGCTCTTGCACTACTTCGGTCGTGCGCTCAATCGCATGCCAATGCTTGAAGCCTTTCTTCCACCGCACCAGACGCGTTGATTCCGCCTTGTTCGCGTCGCCCACATAGGGCGCATAATCGATCTGCCAAGCCTGCCAGTCGATGCGCCGGTCGGTCGTGTAAACCCACGGCCAGATGGTTTCTGTGGCATAAGGCAGCACCGCCTCTTCGTCTACTTCGAAAGCGGCATCAATCACGATAATGGCCCGATAGGCGACGCTGACAAAAAAGGCCGCTATCAATGCCACCACGGATTTATGCAGCAAATTCCAGTCCCTGAACCGATCTTTTACCTGTCGAGCCACTTCTATTCCCTACTTGACCTCGGTGCCCGTAGGCACCACCTTTCCCCTATATCAATAGGGGAGGGCTTATGACCATTACATTGATTTCCGCAAGCTTTTTGGGCCTGCTTCTTTTCTACTTATCATATAACGTTGCAAAAAACAGAGGGCGCGCCAAAGTTTCTATCGGTGACGGCGGCGATGAAGGCCTGCAGAATGCCATTCGGGCGCACGCGAACCTTATTGAATACGCGCCAATGGCGCTGATCCTGATCGGGCTTTTGGAATACCGGCAAGTCAACGGCATCTTCCTGATCGTGCTGGCGGCCTTCTTTGTTGTTGGGCGCTATATGCACGGCCTGACCTTCGGCAAGTTCGAAGGTCGCAACCCCTTCCGTTTTTGGGGCACGGTGTTTACCTGGCTGGTTATCCTGATCGCCTCGGTCGCCGGGCTTTTAAGCGGCTACGGCGTGATCTAGGCACCCGATAGTCAGAGACACAAAAAGCGGTCTCGGCCGCTTTTTTTATACCCACGATATGCTTTCAGTCCCGCACGCCTGCAGGTGCGACTGATCGGCTGACGTTTCGCCGAAACAGGCTCCGCCCCGGAACCTCGACATAGCGGTAGGTCAGCGCCGCCGACAAAATCGAGACAGCCACAAAGGCAACCAGGTAAGTGATCCGGTATTGAAGCGGCAGGGTATCAAACCCATACGCCAATTTGATCTGTGGCAGATAGGCCCAGAAAACCATAAACCAGACACCGTGCATCAGGTAGATCGAATAGGAAATCCTGCCCAGATACCGGGGCACGCGCGATTCCATAATGCGGGAAAAAAGCCCTCGGTTATTCGCCCCCGCGGTCACCAACAGGGCAAACAGCGGCGGCAGGCTAAGGTCATTCCAATCATAGTGAAGCGCCAGGGCAATGAGTGCGAGAACAGTGAACACAAACCCGTCAGTTCGGAACAGGGCGCGCCCCATGCCCCGCGCATGCACCCGGTATAGCCCGACCCCCATTGAAAACTCGAACAAGCAGCGCAGGAAGCCATAATTGAAGGTGAGGTCAAGCTTGCCTTCAGGATGAACTGTAGAGAGCAAACATACCCCAGCGAAACCGCCGACAATCAACACTTCAGCCGCCCTACCCCGACTGATCAGCAGAAGCATCAGCATGCCGAGGAAATAGGTCCACCATTCCGCGCCAATCGACCAGGAGACAATGTTCCACGACAGGAAAACATACTGGTTCATGGCGTTGGTCAGCAGCAGGTTGCTCGGAAGCGCCGCAGGATCGAAATAGGTTCTCATGCTGTCGTCCATCAGCTGCGGCTGGGTATGCTCCAGCGCTTGCCAGAAACACACCAACAGCAGAAGTGTGAACAGATGCAGCGGATAGATCCGCAGGAACCGCGCCTTCAGGTAACGCCCAACCGCCTGGCGGCGCAGCCCACCTGTAAACTGGCCCGCATAGACGTGGGTGATGACGAAGCCGCTCAGGATAAAGAAGAAGTCCACCCACATGTATCCGCCAGCGATCAGGCCGGTGGCTTCATGGGGGACCAAAGCACCCAGATCCCTATAGAAGAGACTGACATCAATATGGAATAGCATCACCCAGATGGCAGCAAAGCCGCGCATGGCCGTCAGGGACGGCAGATAGCCCACCTTTTGGTCGGTCATTCTTGTTTCCTCGCTGGTATTTTTCTTGTTGGGCGATCATAGCGCGCAAGACAGCGCTGTCAATTCACCAGACAAAGCAATCCCTCATGGGTGCTTGTTGCTGTTACGGGGTCTCTTGGGCGATGGAAGCGGCGATATGGGTACGGGCTGATGGGTCGACCCAGTCCAGATAGTAGGACTGCCACCTCGCATGGGTATTTTGTTCGGCGATGACACGGTTAGCAGCCGCAATGAAGGCTTTACCCGCGGCATCCTTGGTGCAGCCGATATGGCTGTGCGAATTTGAAGAATGACCGGCAACCGGAAGCATCGCGAACTTCGCCTCCACGCCCTCTCGTTCGAGCATGCGCACGTAGAATCCGACTTCGTCAGGATACCCGAAGGTGTACCCGATGCGGCCTCGCGCCAGCATACGGAATACCAGATGCCCCTGCCCGGCGCGAACAGCATTGCCCGATCGGGCTTCCTCAGCCAGGGCGTTATCGAGGGCCCGGCCATACACACGGCCTTTCACGATCCCTGCGCTGAGCCCTTTAGCCTTGACGAGGGCTGGCAACATAACCTGCCCCTTGTCGTCAAGAAATGGTGCCAGGGTCTGCTTTGTATCCTCCCGGATCACCAGCCCGATGGGCATTGAAACCAGAATAGGATCAGAAAACACCATGTGGGTCATGCGCTCCGGCGTTTTGGCCAACGCGCCAGCGCAGGCGCCTTTTGCATGTTCCATATTGGCCATCACCCGCGCCACCGATGTTGCGGTCCGGTGAATTTGGAATGACGGCAAGGACCGCTCAATGTCTGCCAGAATCTGGTCCTGGTAACCTTGGCCCTCATAGGGGCCCTTAGTGATATAGGAAGGGGGGTAGTCAAAAAGATACCATGTGATATCGAAGGGTTCTGGGCTGCGGTCCTGTGCAAATGCACTGCCCGTACACACAGCACCCAGCACCATGGCCACGACCTTCTGCCAGGTATTGGACTTGCGCCCCCTCAATCCATATCCCCCCATTTATTAGTCCTCATCCAACTGCCGTGTTTCTTTTATGGCAGCCTACACAAAACAACCCTGAAGTGAAATTTTTTCCCGCATGGCGTCGATCAGCCAACCACAAAGACAGAGGCGCAGGCATCGAGGATGGCGTCCTTGCCGATCCGGTAGCGCTCATAAAGATCATCTATGTCGCCTGACTGGCCGAACTGATCGACACCCAGCGGCATGGTGCGGTGTCCCTTCACGCCGCCGATCCAGCTTAGGGTCGTGGGCGCGCCGTCGATCACCGTGACAATCCCTGCGTTCGGCGACAGGTCAGCCAGCAGGCGCCCGATGTGGCTTTCCTGCCGCACGCCGTCACGGCCCAGTGACCGAACGCTTTCCGACCAGTCCTTGTGCAACAGGTCTGGCGACGGTACGGCCATCAGCCCAGCCCCCGGCACATCTTCAAGAATCTCCTGAAGCGCCGCGTTGGCTTCGGGGGCCACCGCGCCCGTGTAGATGATTGCCAGCTCTGCGCCCGCCTCTGGGGCGTGTTCCCAGTAAGCGCCCTTGAGCATATCGGCCTGCCAGGCCTCGCCCGCCCGCGCGGGTTGCTCCAGTGCGCGGGTCGACAGGCGCAGATAGACCGAACTGCCGTCCGGCGCCTGCATATGGTCAAAGCCCCAGTCCATGATGGCGGCAAGCTCATCTGTGTAGGCGGGCTCGAAATACACCAGCTTGTCCTGCGCCATACCGATGACCGGCGTGTGGATCGATTGATGCGCGCCGCCTTCCGGCGCCAGCGTGAGCCCCGATGGCGTAGCCACAAGCATGAAGCGGGCGTCCTGGTAACAGGCATAATTCAGCGCATCCAGGCCCCGGTTGATAAAGGGGTCATAAAGCGTACCCACCGGGATCAGCCGTTCGCCGAACAGGCTGCCCGCCAGCCCCATGGCGGCAAGCGCCAGAAACAGATTGTTTTCGGCGATGCCCAGCTCCATATGCTGGCCCTTGCCGTGGCCCTGCCAGATTTGCGGGCTGACGACTTTCTCGGCCTTGAAGACATCTTCCATCAGGTCGCGGCTATAGATGCCGCGCTGGTTCACCCAGCCGCCCAGGTTGGTAGACACGGTCACATCCGGGCTGGTGGTGATGATGCGGTCGGCAAGCTTGCTGGTGCCCTTGCCAAGCGCATTCATGATCTTGCCGAACGCCACCTGCGTTGACTGCTTGCCGCTCCCTGGCTCCAGCGCGTCCTGAAGCGTGACGACGGGCGCGTCATGCCGCCGCGTGGCGGGCTGGTTGAACGGCACGGCCTTGAGGAAGGCTTTCAGCGCGTCGGCCTTGTCGTCCTTGCCGGCGAACAGGTCCCATTCGCGACCCTCTGGCACCCCCATCTGCGCCTGCAGCTCCGCCATCTGGCTGGGGTTCATCAGGCCGGAATGGTTGTCCTTGTGGCCCTGGAACGGCAGGCCGTAGCCCTTGACCGTATAGCAGATGAAACAGTGCGGCTGATCGCTGTCAACCGAACGGAAGGTCTCCAGCAAGAGCTCGATATCATGGCCGCCCAGATTGGTCATCAGCGCCTGCAGCTCGGTGTCCGTGTAACCGTCGAGAAGCTTCTTGACGCCGCGCTTGGTGCCGATGTCTGCCATCAGGCGCGCACGCCAGGCCGACCCACCCTTGTAGGTCAGCGCACTATAAAGCGTGTTCGGGCAGGCATCGATCCAGTCGCGGAGGGCGATGCCGCCGGGCTTTGCAAACGCCGCCTGCTGTTTCTTGCCATACTTTATGTTGATCACCTTCCAGCCCGTGGTCTCGAAGATGTCGGTGAAGCGGGTGAACATGCGGTCGGATGTGATCGAATCAAGGCTTTGCCGGTTATAGTCGATCACCCACCAACAGTTCCGCAGGTTATGCTTGTAGCCCTCGATCAGCGCCTCATAGATAT
>JBNKYQ010000203.1:0-5459 GCA_050300975.1 Kordiimonas sp. | reverse complement strand
TCGGTTCGTTGTCGCTGGCGGACAGGTGCGCGCGCACCTCGAAATCATAGGCCGGACGGTAGGCCAGCTCAAACTCCGCGCCGATCACCCGGGCGCTCCCGACATTGTCGATGTCCGGCAGGCCTTCGAAGCTGAATTGCTGGCTCTGTATCCGGCGCCACATGGCCACATAGGCGGCGCCACTTGTGGTCAACGCCTTGTTCGGGCTCTGGTATTTGAAGCCAACCTCATAGTTTGTCAGCGCATCTGACTTGAAATTATCAAGCTCTGTCGCGACTGTCTGGCCACCACCGATGGGCGTTGGTCCGGCCAGGTTGATGCCGCCCAGCCGGTAACCTTCCGCGACCTGGGCATAGAGCATCAGGTCCTTGTTGTGATGGTACGCCAGCACTGCTTTGGGGGTGATGCCGGATTTCTTCTGCTCGCCATCCGTTTGCGCGAACAGGAAGAGGCCCAGGTCGACAAGGTCAGAGGACGCACGTTCGCTGTAATCAAACCATCTAAGTCCACCAGTCAGCGAGACTTTTTCCGTGAGGAAATAAGTCACTTCACCAAACAGCGCGGCCTCCTTGAGGGTGCCGGTAAGCTGCTCGGTATAGATATTCAGGTCGCCTTCTTCTGTCGGCCAGATGACCGACGCCGGGATCGCCAGGTTTGAATGGATCTGCTCGTTCCGCTTGGACCAGAAGGTGCCGATGGTCCATTCCAGCCGCCCGCCGGTCTTCGACGACAGGTGCGTCTCATTAGAGGTGGTGGCGATATCGCGATTGAGCGTGAAGGGGCTTGCGACCACATCGATCAGCACCAGCTTGGGTACCGCCAGCGAGCCATCAAAGGTGGCGTCGATGTTTCGATCTGTCCAGCTGAAGGTGGTCTCAAGCGTGCCCCAGTCATAGTCCGCGTCCAGGGTGGCGTAAAACTGGCTGAAGCTGTCCGCCCTCGGTTCCTGCACATAGTTGGCACGCTTGGAGAAGGTGCGCCCCGCATCATAATAGTTGCTGTCGTCCCGGTCGTTTTCCTGCAGCGTGATACCCGCCAGCAAGGACCAGTTGGGCCCGAGGTTCATGAGGGCCGACAGCCGCCCGCCATAGGTGTCAGACTGGTTTACATTATCAAGCCCCAGCCGCAGGTCGTCGATATAGCCGCCTTCGTGCTCGAAGTAGGCGGCGGCGCGGACGGCGAATGCATCGTCAACGATGGGCAGGTTCAAAATGCCGGTGACATCCCGCGACGCGGTGCCGCCTTTGGTGCCGGCAAGGCCTGCGGTGGCCGAGATTTCCACTTCCGCCAGATTGGGTTTCCTGGTGACGACCCTGTAGAGCCCGGTGAGTGCGCCCGAGCCATAGAGCGTGCCCTGCGGGCCGCGCAACACCTCAATACGCTCGACATCCACCAGGCGTAGCGACGGGTCGGGTGCGTTATAGGTCAGGCGCGTATTGTCGAAATAGGTGCTGACCAGCGACTGGGCCCGGCCGGAAAATGCCCCGTCCGACAGCCCGCGTACCATTACCTTGTTCTGGCCGTCCCCTTGGGTCGTGGCATGCATGCTGACAATGCGGCGCGCGGCGGCGTTGGTGGTGCCTATGCCAAGCTGCTGCTGCGTGCTCGCGCTGATGGCGCTGATGCCGTAAGGCAGCTTCTGCAGGTTGTCGGTGCGCCTCAGGGACGAGACCATGATTTCCTGCACGAAGGGTTCGTTTGGTATTCTGGCTTCCGCCTTGTGGGCGGCTTTCTTCACGGGTGGCTTGCGGAACACCCGCACCACGCCGGGGCCCAGGGTCTCGAAGGTGAAGCCGGTGTCTTCCAGCAGGTGCTGCAGGCCTTCTTCAACCGTCATGGCGCCACTGAGGGCGTGGGCTTTGCCGTCCCTGAAGGAAAGTGGCGGACGGCCGATAGAGATGCCCGCCTGACGCGCGAAAGAGGCCAGCGCTTCAGCAAGCGGCAGGGCCTCTATCTCAAAAGTCCGTGTATTGTCTGACGCGACAGCAGCTGGCGGGGTGGCAACGCAACAGGCCAGAAGCACCGCGGCGGAAGCTGTCTTCCCAACTATGCGCACATATTACTCCTTGCGGCCGATCAGGATTGCCCCGTCCGTTTGCTTGACAGATACCGGCAGCAGCTGTTCAAGCGTGGCCAGGACCGTCTGTTTGTCACCCATGTTGAGGATACCAGAAAAGCTGATGTCCCGCGCGCTTGAAGTGACGGCAATCGGTTCACCAAAGTAACGGCTGAGGTCCCTTGCCACAAGGTATAGTGCAGCATCTTCATATTCCAGATACCCATGCAGCCAGGCGGTAACCTGCCGCGCATCCACTTTCCTGACATGGGTTTCGCTGGATTTTTCATAAGCGATCAGCTGGTCGCCGACGATCAGGCGCTCCCGGTCATCCGACTGTATCTCGTCCTCGATCACCTGGGTTGGGGCCACATCCACAATACCTTCTGCCACGGTGACCACCAGCTGGCTGTCGTGACGCAGGATGTTGAACTGGGTGCCCACTACCTGAACCGACCGGTCACCCAGGTCCACCCGGAAGGGGCGGTCAGGGTTCTTGGCCACAGAAAACAGTGCTTCGCCGTATGCCAGCGCGGTCTGGCGAACGTTGCCTGTGAAAGCGACACGCAGTTTCGTGTTGGTGTTCAGCTGCACGGTCGTGCCGTCTTCAAGCGTGACGAGCCGCGTTTCGCCAAGGCCGGTCTGATAGTATTTGGCGTCTGGCCCCATCAGGCTGGTGCCGATCACCACCAAGAGCATCGCGGCCACGGCAACAGCCGCGCCCATCCAGGCCTTCGGTTTGGACCAGCGCCAGGCAGCGTTGATCACGGTGCCTTCATCGGCGCCGGTATCCGTGTCTTCCGCGGATGCTTCAACCGTATCTGTGCCGTCTTCCACTATCAGTGCCAGGTCTTCGACATGGTCGTAGGCCAGGCGGTTGGCGTCGTCGGTTTCAAGCCAGTCCGTGAAGGCAAGCCAGTCGGCCTCCGTCACGCTGTCGCCCGAGAGGCGCGCGTGCCAGCCGGCGGCGGCTTCAAGCCGCTCGTCCGTCAGGAAACTGGTATCGGTTTTGGTCATCTGTCTTTACTGCCTTCACAAGCCGCTTGGGCTCAAATCAATCTTACTCAGGGGTAAGACGCCGCGAGGCGCGCCCACCCGCCACTTTATAGTGCTAATCCTGGTCCTTCAGGTGCAGGACAAGGAATTTCATGGCCTTGGCCATGTGTTTTTCCACTGTGCTGACGGCAATCCCGAGGTCTTCGCTGATGTCGCGGTGGCTCTTGCCCTTCAGCTTGTGCAGCACAAAAACCTTGCGGCACTGTGGCGGCAACTGGCTAAGGGCCTCTGACACCTGCTCCAGCTTCTGCTTGGCTTCAATCGCGCGGTCGGCGGCAGGGCCTTCATCAATGCTTTCGCCGCTACTCTCTGACCGGCTGACATCCACCCAGTTCCTGTCGCGCGCCATCTGGCGCATCTTCTGGCGGCGGTGGTCCAGCGCCACATTGTTGGCCATGCGAAAGAGATAAGCACCAACATTGCTGATGTCTGACGCGTCCTCAATGCGCTCCAGCTTCAGATACAGGTCCTGTAGCAGGTCTTCAGCCACGGTTTCATCCCGAAACCGCGCCACCAGAAACCGCTTCAGTTCCGGGCGTTTTTCCAGATACGCATCCAGCAATATTGTTTTCTTACCTGTATCCAAAAGGTTAGCCCTGACAATGGCGGCGCCGTCGGCGCCGATATACCGGTGCCAACCATCCCAGATGTCAAAAGATTTCGCAATATCGCTCATGGTCAAAAAAACCGAAACAGGGTCAAAATCTGTAACAGGGCAAAATAAAATGGCCCCCCGCCAAAGAGGGAAGCGGGAGGCCAGGTAACGGGCGTGAGCTTGATCGCAGTGCTGGACAAATTATCCATACTCCGCCCGATGAGGAAAACGTCTGCAAGCAGCGGACGCGCCGGGGAAAATCCCCGGCGCCGCCCCACAGGCCGTCACTACCAAGACCCCCATCGTTGGTAATGTCGTCCGCGCTACCAGAGGGTCATGTGGCGCCAGCCTCGCCGACCCTCTGGCGATTGCAGGCGTCATGCCCGGCCGTCGCAGATCCTCTCGAAGTCAACAGTGTTGACCCTGCGATATGGCCGGGCATGGACGCCCAAAAATTCTTCCACCCTTTGGGTGGTCTACTAAGGATGACGCCGCGCCCTGCAGGGACCCGCCATAGAAAAATACATTTTTTTAAATCTTCCCGCCGGGTGAAGAATTCGGCGGTTTCATGCAGGGTTTTGCAAAATAAAAGTCTTCCAAAATAATGGAATTTCTTGCTAAAACAGGACTAAGCAATAACACGACAGCAAAATTTGCAAAAATATGCAACTCGGGGTGGCAGTATGAGCGACGACGAAAAAGAAAAAAATCTTCACCGTCTGGAAGATCTGGCGGCGCTTGCAGGCGTGTCGATTTCCACGGTGTCGCGTGCGCTGAATGACAGCCCGTTGGTGTCGGATCGCACCAAGAAGAAAATCCTGTCGCTGGCTCAGAGCAACAACTATTCCGGCCGCTTGCGCGACAAGGTTTATACCGAGGACGCAGACAAGACGATTTCCATCGTGATCCCGCCGCCGCAAGGCCGCGACACGCGTCTGTCTGACCCCTTTACGCTGGACCTGATCGGCGGCATTGGCGATGCGCTGAAGGAACAGAATTGCGACCTTCTGATCTCGCACCTAACGATGACCGATTACCACAGCGCTGCGAACCTGGTGGCCAGCGGCCGGTGTGATGGCCTGATCGTGCTGGGGCAAAGCACCATGCACAAGCAGCTAAACCAGTTGGCGGCGCAGCGTGTGCCGTTCGTGACCTGGGGTGCCCAGTTCCCGGACCAGAAATATTGCTCGGTGGGCAGTGACAACCGCCAGGGCGGTCGCCGCGCCACCAATCATCTGATCCGCATGGGCCGCAAGCGCATCGCCTTTGTGGGTGACTGCGAAGGGCCAGAGATGAAGCTGCGGCAGGAAGGCTACCGCGAGGCGCTGGACCAGAACGACATTGAGTTTGACCCACGCCTGGTGCGCCCGGCGCACTTCTACCCGGAATCGGCGATGGAAGCTGTTGATGTGCTGGTAGAGCAGGGCGTGGAGTTTGACGGCATTGTTGCCATGTCTGACATGATTGCCATTGGTGCGATGAAGGCGCTGGCGAACCGCGGCATCAAGGTACCGCAGGATGTGTCCGTGATCGGTTATGATGACGTGCTGGTGGCGGCATACTCGAGCCCCGCTCTCAGCACCATTCGCCAGGACGTGACCAAGGCCGGCCGGCTTCTGGTATCGAAACTTCTGCGCATGCTGGAAGGCGAGGACGTGCTGGCCACGGCCGCCGCCATGCGCGCCATGGGCGCCAACGTGGAGCGCGATGCGGACGGCACCTGGCGCATCAACGGCGTGGGCGTGGGCTCGC
>JBNKYQ010000202.1:0-5567 GCA_050300975.1 Kordiimonas sp. | reverse complement strand
GGCGCAGGAACGGTTGGCCCGCCGCCAAGCCCGCTTGGCGGAAGCTGCCGACTTCTCGGAAGGCAGCGAAAAGAACCGCGATATATTTGAACAGGTGCGTCCTGCCCTTGGTCATAACCCCCGGCAATATAAGCGCTTTTTCAACCAGCTTCGATTCAACCGCTTCATCACTGAAGATCGTGTCCCGGATTCGGATGTGGTGAGTTTGCACACAGACGCCATCATGGCCGCTGTTGCGCTTGAGTTCCCCGAAGCCTACCAGTGGGCTTACACTAACCTTCAACCAAAGGACGGCGAGCGCAATATCGATGCTGCTCTTCGCCAGCTGAAGGAAAAAGCACGCAAAGCGCTGCCAGCCCATGTGAAGGACCTTGATACAGCAAAGGACATGGGCGACCGGGTCCATTATCTGCTGAAGCAACACCCGAACCTGGTGCATCTGATCAAGCTGACTGCATCCAGGGCCGCCTGACTGACGCGAAACGCCGCCCCTACTGCCTGCAGGCGTCTAGTGCGGCCTGCATCTCTGCCTGGAAAGTCGGATGGAGCGCGGCGAACTGTGGCGCCAACTGGAACGCCATGGGATATTGGTGATAGAGCTTGCGGTCCAACTGGCTGACAAGATGGCGGGCGCCGGGCTTCAGCGTATCCGTGAAATCAGCGGCCAGGACGGCGTCCACGCGGCCTTCCGCAAGCCACAGCAGCAGCCGGTTTTCGTCGTCTGTGCCCTCAACCCACTTGAAGCCGCGGCTGCGCAGCAACCGCTCAGGCCGCGACCCCGGAAAAGCCGTGACGCGCGCCGTATGCCGGAAGGCGTCACTTGTCACATCAAGCGCCTTTTCCTTCATTGTGTACCAATAGATGTTCATATAGCCGATAGGCCCGACCAGCAGGCCCTCAAGCAAGGGATCGCCCGTATCGTAGGTGGGGAACCAGATGTCCTGAAGGCCGTCTTGCTCCAGCCTTAAGGACCGGCTCATGGACACGGTGCCCAGCTCATAGCCGAGCCCCATCCGCAGCATGGAACAGGCCAGCAGGTCCACCCCGGGGCCCTTGATCTTGCCGTCCGGCATCAGGAAGCCGAACTTGCCTTCGCCGTGGGTATAGACCCGCACCGGCGGCAGCTGCGCCTGCGCCGTATCCAAAGCCTTTGCGCCACTGGCACAAACGATCAAAGCTGAAAGGAAAACAAGTCCAAGCTTGAACAGAATCTGGCCCAACAAACATACTCCCTGCGGCCCCCACAATCAGCTAACCTATATGGCAGGAGACGGCTGTCAATGGCGCTCAGGAGCGAATTGCCCGATTTTCGACAGACAGATTGGCCGCAAAGGCCGTTTCCAGCTTGCATTTTAGCCCAATTCGCGGTACATCGCGCCCGACTCATATGGGAACGCCTGTATGAGCAACTCCGCCCTTGCATCCCTGGAGGAAGTGGCGGTCGGTTTGGGGATGGTCCCCAATCCGCTTAAGAGTTTTGGAGAAAAAACATGGCTGACATCGTCACCATCGTTGCCGAGCCGCGTGATCGTGTAGGTAAGGGAGCCTCCCGTGCAACGCGTCGTGCTGGTAAAGTACCGGCTGTAATCTACGGCGACCACAAAGAACCTGAAGCAATTCAGATCCCGCAGAACGAAATCATCCGTCTTCTGAACCGTGGCGGCTTCATGTCCCACACGTTCGAAGTACAGGTTGGCAAGAAAACCACGACCGTTCTGCCACGTGACCTGCAACTGCACCCAGTATCCGACATGCCAATGCACATTGACTTCCTGCGTCTGGGCAAAGGTGCTGTCGTGACTATGGAAGTTCCGATCAAGGTTGTTGGCGAAGAGCAGTCCGCTGGCCTCAAGCGCGGCGGCGTGATCAACTACACCCGTCACGAGATCGAAGTGCACGTTCCTGCGAACGCGATCCCAGAATACATCGAAGTTTCCGTTGCTGATCTGGACATCAACGAAGCCGTGAAGATTTCCGATGTGAAACTTCCTAAGGGCGTTGAGCCAACCATCACCGACCGTGACTTCACGATCTGTGCGATCGTTGCTCCTTCGGGCCTGAAATCTTCTTCGAACGCTGCTGAAGAAGAAGAAGCTGCTGAGGGCGGCGAAGAATAAGACACATAGGGGCGCGCCTGCCGCGCCCTTTTATGCCGGAAGGGAATTCCCATGCTTTTCTTTGTCGGTCTTGGCAACCCAGGCGACAAATTCAAAGCCCACCGGCACAATGTTGGATTTATGGCGGTGGACGAGATTGTTCGCCGCCATAATTTTTTGCCTGAAAAGAGCCGCTGGCAGGCGCTGACAAGCGAAGGCCGCCTGGGTACTGAGAAGGTCATCGCGCTTAAGCCGCAAACCTTCATGAACCTATCCGGCCAGGCAGTTGGCGAAGCCATGCGCTTCTTCAAGCTGACGCCCGCCGATGTGGTGGTTTTCTATGACGAGCTTGACCTTGCGTTCGGCAAGGTGAAGGTCAAGGTTGGCGGGGGCGCCGCGGGCCATAACGGCATCCGGTCCATAACCCAGCACATTGGGGCTGATTTCACCCGTGTGCGTATCGGTATTGGCCACCCGGGGCACAAGGACCGCGTGCATGGCCACGTGCTGGGCGATTTCGCCAAAGCCGAGCAGCCGGAGCTGGAGAAGGTGCTGGACGCGGTGGCGCGTGAGGCAAGCTGGCTGGCGGAAGGCGACAAGGCGCGCTTCATGACGGAAGTATCCCGCCACATCAACCCGCCCCGGCCTTCGACCGGCAAGCAGGGCGCAAAGAAGGCTGCCGACAAAGCGGCGGACGATAAAGACGACACGGCGGCGCGGGCCCCGGTGACCCGGTCACTGGCGGCGAACCCCGCCAAAGTGAAGAATAGTGAAGGCCCCATGGCCGACGCCCTCAGGGCGCTCAAGAAGGAAGACTGATATGGGTTTCAAGTGTGGCATTGTAGGCCTGCCGAACGTTGGCAAATCAACGCTCTTTAACGCGCTGACGAACACCGCGAATGCGGCCGCAGAAAACTATCCTTTCTGCACGATCGAGCCGAACGTGGGCCAGGTGCCTGTGCCGGATGACCGCCAATATGCGCTGGCGAAGCTCGCTGGCTCCAAGGAAATCATCCCGACCCAGCTGTCGTTCGTGGATATCGCCGGCCTCGTGCGCGGCGCGTCCAAAGGCGAAGGCCTCGGCAACCAGTTCCTCGCCAACATCCGCGAAACCGACGCCATCTGCCATGTACTCAGGTGCTTTGAAGACGATGACATCACCCACGTGGACGGCCGCGTTGATCCGGTATCTGACGCCGAAACCATCGAGATGGAACTGATGCTCGCTGACCTCGACAGCCTTGAAGGCCGCATCCACGGCCTTGGGCGCAAGGTACGCGGCGGCGACAAGGAAGCGATGCTCACGATGACCATGATCGAGCGCACGATCCCCTTACTCAAAGAAGGCCGCCCTGCCCGCTTCGTCGAGCGCAACAGCCCGGACGAAGAGAAAGCCTTCAAGGAACTGCAGCTGCTGACCAGTAAGCCGATCCTTTACATCTGCAACGTGGATGAAGACAGCGCGTCTGAAGGCAATGACTTCTCCCGCGCGGTTGAAGAAATGGCCGCCAAGAATGACGCAGGCTGCGTTGTCATCTCCGCCGCCGTTGAGGCAGAGATCGCCCAACTGGACAGCGAAGAAGACAAGTCAGAGTTCCTGGAAACCCTCGGCCTCGGCCAGACCGGTCTCGCCCGCGTGATCCGCGCTGGCTATGACCTTCTGGAGCTGATCACCTACTTTACCGTAGGCCCCAAGGAATGCCGCGCCTGGACCATCACCAAGGGCACCAAGGCCCCAGCGGCCGCCGGCGTGATCCACACGGATTTTGAAAAAGGCTTCATCCGCGCTGAAACCACGGCCTATGACGACTTTGTCGGCTGCGGCGGCGAACAGGGCGCGAAGGACGCGGGCAAGATGCGCCTTGAAGGCAAGGAATATATCGTCCAGGACGGCGACGTGCTGCACTTCCGCTTCGCTAACTAAGTTGCGCGAAAACTGAATGCAAAAAGGCCCGGCGACGACCGGGCCTTTTCACTTCTAGAGCACGCCCACAAGCCTGAGGCCGATGGCACCCATGGCTGCGAAGCCAACAGCGAAGATCGGCGTCCTTAGCCACGGCAGGCCAAGCGTATAGACGATATAGTGTGCCACCCGCGCATAGAAATAGATCATGGCAGCGGTGGCTGTCATGCTGTCGCCCATGCCGGTCATCTGGATCGCGATACAAAAGAGCGCGAAAATCGGCAGGTTTTCCATGGCGTTCGTGTGCGCCCGCGCCGCGCGCTGTGCCCACGGTGCCTTTGTGGGCGCGTCATGCTCCGGGTCCCGAAGTGCGTCGTGGGGCTTCATTTCCACCACGCGCTGCAGGATATGCGGCACCCAAAGAAGCGACGTGAAGATCGCGGTGACAATTGCCCAATATAGTTCCGGTCCAAGTGGTGTGGTCATTCCCAGCCTCCCTTTGTTACTTGAAGTGAGACCAGTCTTGTCCATATTGGATGCAAAGGGAAGTAGGCAGTAATGCTGCCGTTAGTGCCATGTTTTTCACCATGGGGACCATAGAATGACGCGCAAGCAACGCCACGGCGACTATCTGGAATGCCCGATCGAGGCCACCTTCGACCTGATCGGCGGCAAATGGAAGGGCAGCATCCTTTATCTGCTGCTGGGTGGGCCCATGCGGTTCAGTGACTTCCAGAAGAAGCTTCTGAAGGTGTCCCAGCGCACCCTGACGAACCAGCTCAGGGACATGGAGAAGGATGGCCTGATCCACCGGGAAGTCTACCCCGAGGTGCCGCCACGGGTGGAATATCGCCTGACAGACAAAGGGGCCTCGCTGGAAAGCGTCCTCATTCACATGCGGGATTGGGGCCTTGCGAACGTCCTCAACAAGGCCGCCGCTGAATAACCTCTCCCCGACAAAAAGAAAAGGCCGCAGCTCGGGAAATCGCTGCGGCCCTTGTGGTTCGCCGTCGTGACCGACTTAGGCAAGCCGGAGCTTATGGCTTGCCTAGCAAGTCTTCATGTTGGAGCCAACGCCCGTGGATTCGCACTGTTTGCGCACCACACGATACTGGCGCTGGGCCGAAATAACGATGGGTTCGTGGTCTGTCTTGGCCGTGTAAGGGCAAACCTTCGGGTTGCGCTCAAAAGCGTCGCTGGCTTGCTCGGCGTTCGAGGCGCTGCGGCGGGTGATAACGAAGTCGACCACCAGGTCGTAGGTGCCTGCAGGCGCTGAACCGGCTTCAACCGTCATGCCGCGCACGCCGTATTTGGCTTCGCGCTCAAAGCTTTTGTGGCCCTTGGAGCCCAGAACCTTGACGCCGTAAACTTCGCCGTCATCATTTAGTTTATACTGAACGTGGGCACAGCCGGACTTGCCGGCGCGGGCAGCCCACTTGCCGATTTCGGCGTCGAATGAGGTGATTTTTGGTCCCTGAAGCGGTGTATTATCCCCAAAAGCTGAACCACAGAACAAGGTTGCAGCCAACACTGTCGTTACGATCTTTTTCATATATCCCCCGTTTGGA
>JBNKYQ010000201.1:0-5556 GCA_050300975.1 Kordiimonas sp. | reverse complement strand
ACTACCGCACCCAGGACATCCCCGTTGTGCTGGTCACCGGCATGGAAAAAGATGAAGACGCCGAATCCAAAGGGCTGACGATCGGGGCGTCTGATTACATACTCAAGCCCATCAAGGTGCCTGTGGTTCGGGCCCGGATCAATACGCAGCTGACGCTGATCGAGAAATCGCGCGAGCTCGAAGAAGCCAACAAGGAACTGATGCATCTGGCGATGACAGATTCGCTGACCGGTTGCTTCAACCGTCGCTACTTCATGAACGCCGCCGATATGGAGCTGAGCCGCATGAAACGCCACGGCTATGACGTGGTGGTTGCCATGATCGACATCGACCATTTCAAGCGCATCAACGACACGTTCGGCCACGAAGTAGGCGATGATGTGCTGGGCGTGGTGGCGAAATGCTGTGACGAGACCGTGCGCTATGAGGATACGCTCGGGCGCCTTGGTGGTGAAGAATTCGCGGTTCTGCTGCCTGTCGCGGACGCTGAAGGCGCCTACGGTGTGCTTGAACGCCTGCGCCAAACGGTGGAAGGGCTTTCATTCCCCGCGTCGCCTGACCTACAGGTGACTGTTAGCATCGGTATCGCGGAACTGGATGCCGCCGACATGTCCATCGATGCGGCGCTCAAGCGTGCGGATGACGCCATGTACAAGGCCAAGAAGGGCGGCCGGAACCGGGTGGAAATCGCCTGACCTGCGGGTAGGGTGTTGCGCCACACGCGGCAACCTTCCGTCGCAAAATCCGGTCGGATTGCCGCAGGGGATGGTGCCCCGGGACCGTAATATGATAAATCGCTGTCTGACTTTGGCCGATTTTATAGGGTTTTTACGTGAAAACGCGTTGCTTCATAGCGCCTTGCTATTTATAAAGCGGCGAGATTGTAACTGTAGTTATTAATATAGAGGTTCAAACCGTGACCCAAGCAGCAGTCGCCCGCAGCCACATGATCGATTGTCAGCTTCGCCCTAATGAAGTGAATGACGAGCGCATTATCGCCGCCATCGAAGGCGTTGCACGCGAGCTTTTCGTGCCGAAAGCCAAGCGTTCCATCGCCTATGTGGACGAAGACCTGGACATCGGCGAAGGCCGTTTCCTGATGGAGCCGATGATTTTCGCGCGTCTCGTGACCGCCGCTGAAATCGGCCCGAAGGACCTAGTGCTGGATATCGGTTGCGCCACGGGCTATTCGGCTGCAGTGATCGCGGGCCTCGCCGACGCTGTTGTCGCGCTTGAGGAGAACGAAAAGTTCGCGACAGCTGCCGAAAAGAAACTGTCGGAGCAGGGCGTGATGAATGTGGCCGTCATGGCCGGCAAGCACCGTGACGGTGTGGCCAAGCAGGGCCCGTTCGATGTGATCATCATTGAAGGTATGGTCGAAGAAGTCCCGGAAGCGCTCGTGAAGCAGCTGAAGGACGGCGGCCGTCTTGTGTGCGTAAAACTTGAAGGTGGCGTCGGTCGGGCCCATATCGTGAAAATGGAAGACGGCGTGGCGTCAGCCCGCACTTTGTTTGACGCGAATGTGCCTATGCTGCCCGGCTTCGAAGTTGAAAAAGGTTTTGTATTCTGAGGCTTGATTGGATTTGGGTTTTTTCCAATCTCGCTAGAGTTGATACGAAAAAGATGATAAAAACCGAGTACCCCTTGGGTCAGACAGAAAAACATGCAGGAAAAAGAACCTGGAATTCTGCGGCCCGATAAATAAACAGCGAGGAAACAAGGAGAATAAAATGAAAAAGGGGATCGTTTCACTGCTTGCGGTGACAACTGTGCTCACGGGAACCATGGCTGCATCGGCTGAATCGCTTGAAGAAGCGCTGGCCGCCGCCTATGAGAGCAACCCACAACTGATGGCCCAGCGTGCCGCGCTTCGCGCGACCGACGAGGGCGTATCTCAGGCGCAGGCGGGTTACTTGCCGTCGTTGACCGGATCCTATTCCTATCAGGACCAGAACATCAACATTCAACCCGAAGACTCGGACACAACTGTCCCAGGTGATCGTAGTTCAGACGGCTATAGTCTGACTGCGAGGCAGAATATCTTCCGTGGATTTCAGGACCGAAACAGCATGCGCCAGGCGAAAAGCCAGGTTCTAGCTGGTCGTGCCCAGCTGCAATCTGTCGAGCAACAGGTGCTGCTGGAGGCTGTCACGGCTTATATGAACGTGCTGCGCGACGAAGCGGTTGTTGACCTGAACAAGAACAACGTTCAGGTGCTGGAGCGTCAGCTTCAGGCAAGCCAGGACCGCTTCCGGGTGGGTGAGGTGACCCGCACTGATGTGGCGCAGTCCGAAGCCCGCCTTGAGGGTGCCAAATCCAACTTGCTGACGGCGGAAGCGACGCTGGCCTCCAGCCGCGCTCAATATCGCCGGGTGGTTGGTCACACACCCGCCGGTTTGGAAACACCAACGGGCGATCCAACTTTGCCAGGTTCACTGGATGAGGCTATCGAGATTGCAATGGAACTCAGCCCAGGTGTTATCGCGGCTCGGTACAATGAACGCGCAGCAAGTCAGGCAGTGTCAGTTGCTTCAGGTGCGTTGCTGCCAACTTTGAACGCGCAGCTCCAGTATTCCGATTTCCATACCACCGGGTTTAACGCCACAACGGGTAGTACGGTTGGTCAGAACACCAAGAATACCAGCATTGGCATCGAACTAAGCGTACCGCTGTATCAGGGTGGCACGCGCTATTCGCAGATCCGCCAGGCGAAGCAGGTTCGCAGCCAGCGCCTGATGGAAATTCGTCAGGCCGAGCGCGTGGCACAGGAAAATGTGTTCGTGGCGTGGGACCAGTACCGCGCGGCTGTTGGCCAGATCAAATCCTCGGAAGCCCAGGTTCGCGCAAGCGAGATCGCGCTTGAAGGCGTGCGCCAGGAAGCCTATGTGGGTTCCCGCACCACGCTTGACGTGCTGAACGCCGAACAGGAACTCTTGAACGCCCGCGTGGCGCTTGTTCGCGCCCAGCGTGACGAAGCCGTAACGGCCTACAGCCTTGTCTCCTCCGTTGGCAAGCTGACCGCCAAGGACTTGCGTCTCGGCGTGGCTGCTTATAACCCAGAGCGCTACTACGAGAAGGTCGACACCAAATTCATTGGTACCGATATCGAATAGCACTACTGGCAGATAAAAAAGATTGAAGGGGTCCTTGGGCCCCTTTTTTATTGCCTACCGGTTCTTTTTGCCCCCAAACGCGGCTGGGGTGGATGCACTTAACCGCCTTTGTGCGCTTAAGAATTATTGACACGGGACTCTCTTAACGGTACCTCTGGTTTAGGGAGTGTTAACAGTGGCTGGTCAATGAGCGATAACGCATCTGAAGACGAACCGACTATGGAAGAGATCCTGGCGTCTATCCGCCGGATCATTTCTGACGAGTCGGAGGAAGAGGCAGCGGAACCTGAAGTCGAGGAAGACTTCGAGGAAGCCCCTACGCCTGAGCCAGAGCCTGAGCCGGAACCAGAGCCCGAGCCTGAGCCGGTTTTCGAGCCGGAACCTGAGCCTGAGCCTGAGCCCGAGCCCGAGCCAGAACCAGTTTACGAGCCTGAGCCCGAACCCATTCCGGAACCGGAACCAATTCCTGAGCCTGAAGAGGAAGATGTCTTCGAGCTGACCGAGCTTGCAAGCGAAGGTGAGGTTGAGGCAATTGTTTCGCCTCCGGTAGAAACAAGAACTGCCGAGAGCTTCGCCCACCTGACCCAGATGATGGTCGCTGGTTACGAAGGCGCTGACAACACGCTTGAATCGCTTGTGCGCGCCATGCTGAAGCCCATGCTGCAAGGCTGGTTGGACGAAAACCTGCCGGGCATCGTGCAGGACGCGGTGGAGCGCGAAGTGGCGCGGATCGCCCGCAGGAAATAAGGCCGGGCTTTAGGATGATGAACCAGGGCGCTTTTGAGCGCCCTTTTTTGTGTCTGCAGTATGGCGGGATGGTCAGTCGGGCACGACTTCCGTATCCCGCCGCAGCACCACTTTTGGATTGGGGCTGACGCGCGGTGGGAATTCCTTGACCTTGAAGCCTTCGTTTCCGGGCGTGTAGATCACTTCATTGCTGATCTGAAAGTCGTCATTGAAGGACCGAACCCGTGGGTTCAGCCACAGGGTTTCCCTATTCAAGTCAATAGCATAGCGAAAGGGCAGGAACATGCCGGCGCCGATGATGCCTTCCCGGTCATCGGTCTTTTCAGGCGCGTTCGGGCCAATGAAAATCGGGATGTTCTTGAACAAGAGACGCCCGAATTTGATGATGCCGTAATAGATGACACCCTCATTCGCCGCGAGCATTTCCTCGCGCTCGCCCGGGTCTGTCGCACGGTTGAAGTGCGCGGTGTCCCACAGCACGATGCCGCCCGGGTATCCCGTGTCCAGCAAGAGCTTCTTCGCTGTGGGATGCGGCTCCCACGGCAGGCGTGACCGGTGCAGCAGATAGGGCGTGTCGCCATCCATAAACAGCCGGTGACGATATTTGAAGCGCTCGCCGATCGCTGTACCCGGCGTAATCAGTGCAAGGGCCTGCTCAGATGGGATGACTTCGACGATATAGCTATTGAAGAAATCGCGCCCCAGGATGCCTTCAATCTTGAAGCTCAGGTCCGAAGAAATCTCGTCCCGATTAGCGATATAAAGCGTGTTGCTGCTGTGAAAGCGAAAGTCGCCGGCCGTGAAATCAACGGACGTGAGGCGGTAGCCCTTCGCTGCCGTGCGAAAGGCCGGGAAATTGATATCGACCGATTTCCCTGCCTTGAGGTCTTTCTCAGAAAGCCCCGGGTTCTTGAACAGGATGGTCGTGGTGGCGCCCGTGTCCAGAAGCATGGTGACCGGCGTGCCATTGACCGCCAGCGTTACATGGACACGGTTGTTGATTATCTCGATGGGCAAGCGGGCAAGGACGCCAGCATTTTCGTCTTGTGTCGTCGCCGGTAGCTCTTTGGGCACCGCCTGGCTTGTGGCCACGGCAGGTGCGGCGAAGGCGCTCAGGCAAAACAGCAGCAGGCCAAACACGTGGCTTGGCCGGCCCGGTCCTGATAGCAGCTTGTAAAACCCAATCATTTCATCAGCCTACCGGATTGGTGGCGCGAATTAAAGATCAACCAAAGCTATATGGGACCTAGCACCAGTGTATCGCCGTCGCAAAATTGGGACATGTGGCGCCCAAAAGAGCAAAAAACCCACCTTTTGGGTGGATTGAGGGTTTCGTTTTCGCGCATTTTTGTGCATTGTGCGGCGCTGTTTTTAGGAAAGAAAACGGATGCAGAGCACGCGGAGTGCTGGCCTCCCGGACAATAACGGATTTTTTGAGATGTTGGATAAGACCTATTCCCCGGCGGATATTGAAGGCAAATGGTACGAACATTGGGAAACGTCTGGCGCATTCAAATGCGGCCAGCGCGCTGATGCCGAGCCCTATGTCATCGTCATGCCTCCGCCGAATGTGACAGGTAGTCTCCACATGGGGCACGCGCTGGATAACAGCCTGCAGGACGTGCTGATCCGCTGGAAGCGGATGCAGGGCTACGACACGCTGTGGCAGCCCGGCACCGACCATGCGGGCATCGCC
>JBNKYQ010000200.1:0-5628 GCA_050300975.1 Kordiimonas sp. | reverse complement strand
GCCTCCATGACGCGAGCACCATTGCCGCCGTGATTGTTGAACCAGCTGCAGGGTCTTGCGGTGTTTACATCCCGCCCAAGGGGTACCTTGAGCGTCTGCGCGAGATCACCAGGAAGCACGGTATCCTCTTGATCTTTGATGAGGTTATCACAGCGTTTGGTCGGCTGGGCTATGGAACAGCATCCGAACGTTTCGGGATTGAGCCGGATTTGATCACGACGGCAAAGGCCATCAATAATGGTGCGGTGCCCATGGGGGCGGTGGCGGTCCAGAAGGAAATTTACGATACCTTCATGGATGAGACCAAGGCAGGCGTAGAATTGTTCCACGGCTATACCTATTCTGCGCACCCGCTGGCGGTGGCGGCGGCGATTGCTACCCAGAAAGCCTATGCGGAAGAGGGTGTGTATGAGAACGTTCGCGCACTCGAAGGCTATTTCGAGGACATGATCCATGACCTGGCCGAAGCTGATACGGTCACGGACGCGCGGAACCTGGGTTTCATGAGCGCGCTGACATTTGCCCACAAGGATGGCACGCCGATGAAGCGTGCAGGGGAGATTTTCCAGCGTTCCTACGAGAATGGCCTCAAGGTTCGGATGAGCGGCGACCACATCGCGATCGCACCGCCGCTCAATATATCCAAATCAGATATTGACAAGATTGGTGAAATCATGCGGAAAACCATCAACGAAGTTGGTTAACCACAAGAGATTTCATGGTCAGAAAACATGTCAAAAGGGTAATGCCCGCCACGCGTATCGGACGCATTGTGGTGGGCATTCTTCTTATCATTGGGGGCTTTCTCGGCTTCTTGCCGATCCTTGGCTTCTGGATGGCGCCCCTTGGGCTGCTGGTTCTGTCTGTTGATTTCCCTGCGGTAAGGCGTTTTCGCCGCAAGCACGAGGTAAAACTCGGGCGCTGGTGGCAGGCCCGTAAAACCAACTACAAGAAATCAAAAAAGACGGAACAGTGAGGAGACATCCAGATGACCTATGCCATCAGCTATGACGATATTTTAAGTGCAGCCAGGCAAATCGAAGGGGTTGCGGTTCGGACGCCCCTGATTGAAAGCCCGGCGCTGAATGCGCGCGTGGGTGGACGGGTCCTGATCAAGCCGGAAAACCTGCAGCGTGTTGGCGCCTTCAAGTTCCGGGGGGCTTTTAACCGCCTGTCGCGCCTGACAGACGAGGAGAAGGCACGCGGCGTTGTGGCTTTCTCAAGCGGGAACCATGCCCAGGGAGTGGCGCATGCCGCCGAACTCCTGGGCATCAAGGCGACTATTGTCATGCCAAAGGATGCGCCTGAGCTGAAGCTTGCCAATACCCGCGGGTATGGGGCCGATGTGGTTCTTTATGACCGCTATACCGAAGATCGTGAAGCGGTGGCCCGGCGCGTGGTTGGCGACAGCGGGGCCACTGTCGTGCCGCCTTATAACGATACTTTCATCATGGCTGGCCAGGGAACCGTGGGCCTTGAGATGGCCCAGGACCTGGAAGCTATGGGCATCACGCCTGACCAGGCGGTGATCAACTGTGGCGGTGGCGGCCTGTGTTCGGGCGCCTATCTGGCGCTTTACCACCATTTCCCTAGCCTTGACGGATTTATCGTGGAGCCTGAGGCCTTCGATGATGTTACCCGGTCACTGGAAAGTGGCACCATAGAGCAGGTCGACTTCGGGGCGCGTTCGGTCTGTGACGCACTCCTGACCCCTAGCCCGGGCGACCTGACCTTTCCAATCATGCGGGGGCTTGGCCTCAAGGGTGTGACCATCAGCGATGACGAAGCTCTGGACGCTGTTGCTTATGCGGCGATCAGCATGAAACTGGTTGGTGAACCTGGCGGCGTAGCGTCATTGGCGGCGCTTCTGTCCGGCAAAGTGGATGGCCGGGGCAAGACAACGGCCATTGTCATCAGCGGTGGCAACATCGAGCCCGCACAGCTTCAAGCGTGTCTTGACAGAACCGTGTCATAAGGTCGCGGATAGGGCTTGGCCTCGGGCGTTTGTTGCGCTATAGAGCGATCGAGATGGTTTAAAGGCCAATGTAGTTCAAAGGCACCGGGACAGTGCCAGTCAATTGGAGCTTGATGCAATGATGGATATCAAAGAACAGGAACGTACCTTCGACGGTTTCATGAAAGCTATGGTACGCGGTACTGCAGCAGTTGTGCTGGTTATGGTGCTTCTGGCGGCCTTCGTTGCCTAAGGCTTGATGCCGATACCCAATAAAAAAGCGGCCCTGGTGGCCGCTTTTTTTATGCTTGGATTTGCTCGGTTCCGTTGGCTTTAGTGGCGGGGGATCGCCTTCAATTCATAGAGGCCCTTATCGAGCTGGCCAAAAAGCTCTCCCACATCGGGGTGATTGACTGGCTCATCAGAATCGTCGGCCACAAGGTTCTGCTGCGAGACATAAGCCTCATAGCTTGAATCCTCATTTTCCGCAAACAGGTGATAGAAAGGCTGCTCTTTCGCTGGGCGGATTTCGGCCGGGATGGATTCCCACCATTCCTCAGAATTGGAAAACTCTGCATCCACGTCGAAAACCACGCCGCGGAATGGGAAAAAGCGGTGACGAACCACTTGGCCAATCGTGAACAGAGGGTTTTTCGTTACTTTTGGATCATGCTGCATTTTAGCTTCCGACTCCTTTACTGAAGCGTCAGATAGGCATCTCAAGCATCTTTGTCAACAAAGCTTGCAATTTATCGCGCGCAAGCGTCACTCTAGCGCACAGAAGTTGGCAAAAGCTTACCAAGCCCTAAGAAATTTACGTTTTTTGATTGGGGCAGCGTGACCATAAAAATAGGGAGGTATCCATGCTTCGTAATACCGTTTCGTCTTTCGCACTTCTGCTGGCGCTGACAGCCTGCGAACCCGCGAATGACACCAAGACCGCACAGGACGGCCAGGCCACAGAACAGGTGCAGGACGTCAATGCGCAGATCACTGCATTTTTTGATGAGGCGATGAAAGCCCGCCTTGCGCTGAACCCGCTGATGGCTGAGCGCCTTGGAGATCGCAGCAACAACGATAAGTGGCCCGATCTGAGCGACGCTGCCGCAGATGAACAACTGCAGCTGATCAAGGATCAGCTGGCAACGCTGAAGACATTCAACTTCGATAGCCTGAATGACAAGAATCAGCTGAGCTACCGGATTTTCGAGATTACCGCAGAGCGTACGATCGCCAACGACCGCTGGCGCGACTATGGCTATCCAGTCAACCAGATGTTTGGTTGGCAGACGGGCATTCCAAGCCACCTGATGACCGTGCACCGGATCACAAACGTGGGCGATGCCAAGGCCTATATTACGCGCCTGGGCGGTGTTAGCCACTTGATGGACCAGCTTGTGGCGTCGCTTGACAAGCGCGCTGGCATGGGCATTCAGGCACCCAAGTTCGTCTATCCTTACGTGATTGAAGCGTCTGAAAACCTCCTCAAGGGCGCCCCGTTTGACGACAGCGGTGAAGATAGCGTTCTGCTGGCGGACTTCCGCAAGAAGGTAGCGGCGCTTGAGTTGCCGGAAGCCGAGACAGCGGCCCTTGTGGCTGAGGCATCCGCCGCATTGCTGGCCGGTGTTAAGCCTGGATACGAGACGCTGGTGGCTGAGCTCAAGAAGCTCGAGACAACCGCGACCACCGACGACGGCGCCTGGAAATTCCCTGAGGGCGACGCCTTCTATGCTCAGGCCCTCAAGAACATGACCACAACAGACATGACCGCGGATGAGATCCACAATGTGGGGCTGCAGAATGTGGAGCGCATCCACACGGCAATGCGTGAGATCATGGCGAAGGTCGGCTTTGAAGGCACGCTGCAGGAATTCTTCGAGTTTACGCGCTCGGACCCGCAGTTCTTCTATCCCAACACGGAAGAGGGCAAGGCTGAATACCTGCAGAAGGCCCGTGATATCATCGACAATATGCGCGCCAAGGTGCCTGAGTATTTCGACCTGATCCCGAAGGGGCCGATGGAAGTCCGTGCGGTTGAGAAATTCCGTGAAGAATCTGCCGGCAAGGCCTTCTATAACCGCGGTGCACCAGACGGATCCCGCCCGGGCATCTTCTACGCCAACCTGCGCGACATGAGCTTCATGCCTGTCTACCAGCTTGAAGCGCTGGCTTATCATGAGGGTATTCCTGGGCACCACTTCCAGATCACCATCAGCCAGGAGCTTGAAGGCGTGCCTCTGTTCCAGCGTGTTGCACGCTTCACGGCCTTTACCGAAGGCTGGGGCCTCTATACGGAAGAACTGGGCAAGGACATGGGCTTCTATGAAGATCCCTATTCTGATTTTGGCCGTCTGGCGATGGAACTGTGGCGTGCCTGCCGCCTGGTGGTGGACACAGGCATCCATTCGAGAAAATGGACCCGTGAGCAGGCCATCGACTATCTGCTTGAGAATACACCCAACCCAAAAGGCGACGTTGTAGCCGCGATCGAGCGCTATATCGTTATGCCAGGGCAGGCGACAGCCTATATGGTGGGCAAGCTGAAGATCATAGAACTGAGGCAGCAAGCCATGGATGAACTGGGTGATAAATTCACCTATGCCGGGTTCCACCAGGTGGTTCTTGAGAATGGGGCCGTACCGCTTTCGATCCTGGAAGAAAACGTGGACGCCTGGATCAAGTCCTTGAAATCCTGAGGATAGTTCCCATATAGGCAATATCTCTGGCGGCGGTGCTACGTAGGTGGCGCCGCCGTTTGTTTAGCGGTCGAGACTTTCAACTGTAAAGCGGCTGTCAAAAATCTGCCTTCTAACGGCGGTATACAGGAGAGTACAAAAGTAAGAAGTGAAAGCGAGTGAGTGAATGGAAGATAGAATGACTCATACCATCAACAATGAAGGCCTGCATAGGCTGGTAGCGCATGAACTGAAGCGGATGCATCCCACGTCCCGGAAGGAAGCGTACGACAAAATGATTGGCCGTTTGGGGGTTTATGACCGCCAGGGCGATGTGATTGAAGCAGGCGTAAGAGCCTATTTCGATGGCGCTGCAAGCGCTCTCTAACGGGTTGATCGCTTTTTCGCGGTCCCTGATCCCGGGCCCCACCAAATTGCAGGGCCCAAGACTTCACTGAAAAATCTGCTGAAAAAAGCCCGGAGGTTATTCTTCGGGCTGCAACAGCTTGTGCAGGTGCACGACCACATATTTGGTCATTGCGTCATCAACATTGGCTTGGCTTACGCTGCGCCATGCTGCTTCCGCTTCCGTGTAGCTTGGGTAGATGCCCACGATATCGACCTTGTTGAGGTCCGCAAATTCCAGTTTCTGTGGGTCAGTCACTTGTCCGCCGAAGACAAGGTGAAGAAGTTGCTGTTCAGCCATATGGTGCCATCCTGTTGCGATTGGTCGGGCAACGATCCTGCCGTATTCGTTGCGAAATTTTTCTGCAGTCACCAATGTGAAAACATTGATTGTGCGCGCGGCGTTTATTTAGCAAACTCGCAGCAAAACACCACCTTTTTCTAGGAGTGCTATCGTGACGGTTCAGAATCCAACTTCCTTCCTCATTTCGATTATCGGCCGTGACCAGACCGGTGTGGTGTCTGAGGTGACCGGCTATCTCTTTGAAATCGGGGCCAATTTGGCCGATAGCTCCTTTGCTGTTTTGGGGGAGG
>JBNKYQ010000199.1:0-5641 GCA_050300975.1 Kordiimonas sp. | reverse complement strand
ATTCAATCTTGCCGAAGAAGCGGCGCTCGGCATGGTGGATATGCCCGCAGATAACGCCGTCCACACCCATGCGTTCGGCCTCAAGCGCCACGGCCTCTTCATACTTGCCGATATATTCGACCGCGTTCTTGACCTTGTGTTTCAGGTAGGACGACAGCGACCAGTAGGGATAGCCCATCTTGTGGCGCGCCCAGTTTACCATAGTGTTCAGCCGCAGCAGCATCACATAGGCATGGTCACCAAGGTGGGCGAGCCATTTGGCATATTTCACAACGCCGTCGAACTTGTCACCGTGCAGCACCCAGTAACGCTTGCCATTCATGGCCTTGTAGATCGTCTCGTCGGCAATCTCCACACCCGCCATATTGTAGCCCTCAAAGCCACGCAGCCCTTCATCATGGTTGCCCGGAATATAGACCACCTCCGTGCCGTGCTTGGCCATTTTGAGAACCCGGCGGATCACGTCGTTGTGGGTCGTGTCCCAGTACCAGCGCGATTTGAGCTGCCAACCGTCGATGATGTCGCCCACCAGGAAAAGCTTGTCGCAGGTCATGGATTTGAAGAAATCGAGCAGCAAGTCAGCGCGTGCTGCCTTGGTCCCCAAGTGCGTGTCTGAGACGAACACAGCGCGGTAGTGCGGCTTTTTCGGGTGGCGGGCTTGAGGACCTCCGGCGGTTGGATCGGGTTGGGAGGAAGGGAAGCCGCCGGAGGACTCAAAGTGCTTGGGGTTCGGCTCCGAAAGCTTTTCAAGAGCTCCGGACACGATAGGAAAAAGAAGTGTCTGTTCAGTCTTTTTCATGCCCCAGCTTATGCTGGCCAAGCATGACAATCATGTTGCATCCAGATGACCGTTTCTTTGTATTTTCGCCCCCGGATATTTTCCCAGACTCTGAACAGACTCAGCGAGTCGCAGCCTTTAGGCTTTTGGTTTATCGAAACAGCTAAATGCATGACACGGCCCAAGACTGCTGCCATAACGGGCGCGACTTCAATGATGGGGGATATGATGAAGCCACTTTTCGCAAAACTATGCCTGATGATCTGCCTGCTCACGCCCGCGGCCTATGCCGAAGGTGACGCCAGCCCGGATCAGGCGAAAGCGCTCGCGCTTGAATATAACAAGCGCATGAACAAGATGCTGAGCGCCGGCTCGACGCCCGCGGACGTGGACAATCTGTTCGCGCTCTATGCGGATGATTTTGTCTATAACCACCCCGGCCAGGGCGACGTGTATGACACCCAGTATCTTTATAATAATTCGGTGAAATATGTGAAAGCGGGCCGCTTCGACGGTAGCTACCAGCAGCAGATCACCAACATGATCGTTGGCAAGAATGGCGTGATGCTTGAGTGGACTGTGCCCGGCGGCGACGGCAGCAAGCGGGTGACGCTGGTTGAAACCCGCGGCGACAAGATCGTCCACATCAAGGAATTCTGGTAGACGTCCCAAAAAAAGGGGCCGGCCCCAAGTGGGACCGGCCAAGAAACACCTGCGGATAAGGCAGATGTGAGGGACAAACTTTACTCAGCAGCCTGGATCAAAGACGTCTCGGCGCTTGGTTGCGTAATCAGATCATAGGCCGGGGCCGTCAGGAACTCTTCCAGCTCCTCCTGGAAAACAAGGTCGAGGAACAGGCGACCAGCTTCAGCAAGCCGTCCGTCCTCGAAGTTGGCAGGGCCTAAAGTCTCTCTCAGTGTCACCATCTCGTCAGCATAGAGATCGCGAACCAATTCTTCGGTGATAGCGCGGCCATCATCCAGCTTTGCCTTCAGCTTCAGCTGCTGCCAGATTTGCGTGCGGCTGATTTCGGCCGTCGCGGCATCTTCCATCAGGTTATAGAGGGGCACCGCGCCGCGGCCCGTGAGCCAAGCGCCCAGATACTGAACGCCAACCCGGATGTTTTCGCGCACGCCCGCTTCGGTGATTGTGCCGGTATGAGGTTTCAGGAGATCCTCCCGGCCAATCTCAATATCAAGGCGCGTGCGGTGAAGCTGGTTCGCCTGGGGCATCAGCCGGTCGAACACATCTTTGGCCACGGGCACAAGCGCGGGGTGCGCCACCCAAGTGCCGTCATGGCCGACGGCGGCTTCGCGCTCCTTGTCGGCGCGGACTTTGTCGAACGCGGCGGCGTTCAATGCCTCATCACCCTTAACGGGGATTTGGGCCGCCATGCCGCCCATGGCGTGAGCCCCTCGCCGGTGGCAGGTTTTGATAAGCAAAAGCGAGTAGGCTTTCAGGAAGGCCTCACCCATCGTCACCTGCGACCGGTCCGGCAAGAGGTAGTCGGCATGTTTGCCAATCCTCTTGATATAGCTGAAGATATAATCCCAGCGGCCACAATTTAGGCCGACAATGTGATCCTTCAAGGCATGGAGGATTTCATCCATTTCAAACGCCGCCGGCAGCGTCTCAATCAGCACCGTGGCCTTGATCGTGCCATGCGCGAGCCCCAGGGCTTCTTCCGTGTAGGTAAACACGTCGTCCCACAGCTTGGCCTCCTTGTGGCTTTCCATCTTGGGTAGATAGAAATAGGGACCGGTGCCGCGCCCCAGAAGCGCTTTGGCGTTATGGAAAATATAAAGGCCGAAATCGAACAGGCTGGCGGAGACGGGCTGGCCGTGACGTTCGGCGTGCGCTTCCGTCATGTGTAGCCCACGCGGGCGCACCTTCAGCGTCGCAGTCTTCTCGCCCAGGCGGTACTCCTTGCCGGATTTCGGGTCCGTAAACTCAAGGGTGCCTTGGGCGTAATCCATCAGGTTGATCTGGCCATCGATCATATTCTCCCAGGTAGGGGAGGACGCGTCTTCAAAATCTGTCATGAACACATTGGCGCCGGAATTGAAGGCGTTGATCATCATCTTGCGGTCAACCGGGCCGGTGATCTCCACGCGGCGATCCTTCAGGTCCTCGGGCGTGCCCAGGATTTTCCACTCGCTCTCGCGGATGTCCTTGGTCTCGGGCAGGAAATCCGGCAACGCGCCGGCATCGAAGGCTTCCTGACGTTCTGCTCGGGCGTCCATCAGCGCCTGGCGGCGCGCGCCGAAGCGGTCTTCAAGGTCAGCGACAAACGCCAGCGCGTCACCGGTGAGGACACGGGCATAGAGGTCCTTCATCGGCGCGATGATATCGAGCGTGGGCTCATCGAGGCGTTCAACTGCTGCTGACATTTAGCTTCCTTCCGCGGTTTCAAAGCGCCCTGTCGGGCAACTTTATTGCGTTCAGCAGCATTCATATTTCATATTATTTCGCGACTTCAAACAACAATTGATACAAAAAGTGTCTGAGTGTATGTTTCTGTAAATGTCAAAATGTTGATATGTCAATTTTGTAAAACTCAGGATTCCCCATGGTTGAAAACGCCACAAAGAAGATTTTCGCCGGCCCTCGCATCCGCCGCTTGAGGCGTGAACGCGGCCTCAGCCAGGGCCAGATGGCCGCCGAACTGGGCTTTTCAACAAGCTATCTCAACCTGGTGGAACGCAACCAACGCCCTGTTTCCGCACAGTTTTTGCTGCGGCTTGCTGAAGTCTATGATGTTGAACTAACCGCCTTCGCAGGCACAGACGAGGCCCGCGCCTTCGCCGACTTATCCGAGATTCTCGCGGATCCCATGTTCAAGGGCATAGGCCTGTCGCGCGGGGAGATGCAGGACATGGCGGACGCGGCCCCCAAGGCCGTTGAGGCTTTTACACTGATTTACAAGTCGTTCCAGCAGGCCCGACAGAATGCGACCGAGCTATCGAGCCAGGTGGTTGAGCGCGAGGGCGCGACGCCTGAATCCGTCTTCCCGGTGGATGAAGTTAGGGACTTTATCCATGACCATAAAAACTATTTCCCGGAACTGGATGAAGCGGCTGAAGCCACGCACGAAGAACTGGGCCTTGAACGCGATGATGCCTTCATGGTGCTTTCAAGCCGGCTGGATGAGGAACACGGCATCCGCGTGCGCATCATGCCGCATGACGTGATGCCCGAAACCCTGAGGCATTTCGACTTCCACCGCCGCCAGCTTCTGATCAGCGAAATGCTGAACCAGAGCGCGCGCGTGTTCCAGCTGGCATTCCAGCTGGCGATGCTTGAGTTCAAACCCATGATCCAGCGGATCGGCGATACCCATACCTGGCAGACGGAAGAATCTCGGCGCCTGGTACGCATCAGCCTTGCCAACTATTTCGCTGGCGCGCTTCTGATGCCCTACAGCCGGTTCCTTGGTGACGCCAAGGCGCTGAAGTATGACATCGAACACCTCAGCCGGCGCTATAACACCAGCTTCGAGCAGGTCTGCCACCGGCTGACGACGATGCAGCGGCCGGGCGAACGCGGCGTGCCCTTCTTCTTCATCAGGGTGGACAAGGCGGGGAATGTCTCCAAGCGCTTTTCTGCCGGGCGCTTCCATTTCTCCCGCTTTGGCGGCACCTGCCCCTTGTGGAACGTGCACGACACCTTCGCCTACCCGGGCCGGATCGCCACACAGATCATCCAGATGCCAGATGAGACCACTTATTTCTCGGTGGCGCGCACGGTCAGGCGCGTGGGCGCGCTCTATGGTCAGGTGGACCAGCAACTGGCCATCGGCCTTGGCTGTGATATCGCCTACGCCCGCGAACTGGTCTATGCCAAGGGCCGGGACCTGGAGAATATCAATGCCACGCCGGTCGGGCCCAATTGCCGCCTTTGCGAACGCCCGGCGTGCCCGCAGCGTGCCAACCCGCCACTGACCCGGGCACTGGTACTCGATGAACGCTCACGCGGGATTTCGGCCTACCGCTTCGCCCAGGAATGAATATTCCGCCCACGCCGCGGGGCTGGAGCCGAAGCGGCAGGCGGGGGTGACCCATGCGAGCGCCGCGTCCCCTACCGTGAGCGGGGACGCGAGCCGGTAGGCCGGACCCCAGACGGTTTGCTCGACCGAAGCGGCATAATCACCAGCCTCGACACCCTCAATCGGCATGTCCGCATCCTCCGCCGGACTGTCCGCCAACAGCTTCGCCGTACGCGCGAGCGACAAGCGGGCATCGCGGACGCCCCCGCCCCGCGCCTGGCTTGCGAGCGAGCGGATCGCCGCTGCCGCCATCAGGTAGCCGGTCGCGTGGTCAAGCGCCTGCACCGGCAGGTGCGATGGCTTCTCGCTCCCCGCCCAGCGGGTGCAGGCATCGGATATGCCCGCACTCATCTGCACAAGGCTGTCAAACCCGCGGCGATTGGCCCATGGACCGGTCCAGCCATACGCACACAAGGATACCTCAATCAGGTTTGGCGCAACGGCACGGCGCCAATCTGCGCCAAAACCCAGCCCCTCAAGGGCGCCTGGGCGGTAGCCATGAACAAGGATATCCGCGTCGCGCAGCAGCTGTTCGAATGTGGCCCTGTCGGCCACAGCCCTGAGGTCAAGCCGGGCGCAGCACTTGCCCGGCGTCACTTCGGCTTCGATATTGTCTTCCTGCCAGGTGGGCGGGTCGAGCCTCAGGACCTCGGCACCAAAGCCCGCGAGCGTGCGCGTGGCAACCGGCCCCGCAAGAACGCGCGTGAGGTCGAGAACCCGGAGGCCCGCCAGCGGGCGGGCGGCCGTCGCGGCCCAGCTCTTCGCACGCCCCGCACGGGCCGGCCCCCAATGGATGAGCGGCTCTGCAGCAATGGCGG
>JBNKYQ010000198.1:0-5649 GCA_050300975.1 Kordiimonas sp. | reverse complement strand
CAATACGCCGGATGTCCATGCCCTTGCGACACGGCTTGCAGCACCCAAAGCAGATGCGGAATACCATTTGTTCATCGAGATGCTTCTGGGCTGGGTTGAACGTCTGGTGCGCCAAAGCGCAAGCGGCATCGGCACAAATGACATCATGCAGGGCGAAAGCGCTGAAATGACCCGCATTTCTGCAATTGCCGGGCTTGATAACTGGCTTGACCTGTGGGAAAAGATGGGCCGTTTGGTAAGCCGGGCTGACGCCGTCAACCTTGACCGCAAACAGGTGATTGTGAACCTGTTCACGTCTATCGGTGCTTTGGCGCGCGGCTAAGCCGATTTTATTAGTTTCAGATACGAGAATGCCATGACCGACAGGCCGTCCTATTACGTCACGACGCCAATCTACTATGTGAACGACGTTCCGCATATTGGCCACGCTTATACGACCCTCGCTTGCGACCTGCTGGCGCGGTTCAAGCGTCTGGACGGCTATGATGTCATGTTCCTGACAGGCACGGACGAGCACGGCCAGAAGATCGAGCGGTCTGCCGAGAAAGCCGGCATCGACCCGCAGACCTTCTGCGACAATGTCTCCGCCCGGTTCAAGGAACTGGCGGCGGCCATGAATTTCTCGAATGACCAGTTCATCCGCACCACGGAAGACCGCCACAAGAAGGCAGTTCAGCACCTCTGGACCGTTCTTGAGGAAAAAGGCTTCATCTATGAAGACAGCTATTCCGGCTGGTATTCCGTGCGCGATGAGGCCTTCTACGCCGAAAAGGAACTGACGGTCGGGGAGGGCGGTGAGAAGCTGGCCCCAACCGGCGCCCCTGTTGAATGGGTTGAGGAGCCAAGCTATTTCTTCAAGCTTTCCGCCTTTGAAGACAAGCTTCTGGAGCTTTACGACACCCAGGAAGACTTTGTCATGCCAAAGTCGCGCCTGAATGAAGTGCGCAGCTTCGTCAAGGGCGGCCTTGAAGACCTCTCTATCTCTCGCTCCAGCTTCAAATGGGGCGTACCTGTACCGGGCCACGAAGGCCATGTGATGTATGTATGGATCGACGCGCTGGCGAACTATCTGACAGCCGTTGGATACCCGGACGAGGGCGCCGAAGCATACAAAACCTATTGGCCCGCCAATGTTCATATGGTGGGTAAAGATATCCTGCGGTTCCATGCGGTGTACTGGCCCGCCTTCCTGATGGCGGCGGACCTGCCGTTGCCGAAACGCGTGTTCGCCCACGGCTGGTGGACCAACGAAGGCCAGAAGATTTCCAAGTCCCTTGGCAACGTGATCGACCCGTTCGAGCTGATCGACAGCTATGGCCTTGATCCCGTGCGCTTCTTCCTGATGCGCGAAGTACCTTTCGGCAATGACGGTGATTTCTCGCGGAAGTCCTTCGTTCTGCGCTGCAACTCCGAACTCGCCAACGGTATTGGCAACCTGAGCCAACGCACGCTTTCGATGATCCACAAGAACTGTGACGCGGTCGTTCCAGAACCCGGCAAATTCACTAGTGATGACAATAAGTTGCTAGATGATATTGCAGCAACACTTGATGTTGTACGGGGCCATATGGACAAGCAGGCTTTCAACTTCGCCCTTGAAGCCATCTTCGCCCAGGCAAGCGCGGCTGACAGCTATATTTCCGTGCAGGAACCCTGGAAACTGAAGAAAACCGACCCTGAGCGCATGAACACGGTGCTTTACGTTCTTGCAGACGCCATCCGCCAGATCGCGATCATGGCGCAGGCGATCATGCCGGAAAGCATGGACAAGCTGCTGAGCCAGATGAACGTCACCGAGCGCGGCTTTGACCAGATCGGCAGCGAGCACCGGATTGCGCCAGGCACCGAAATTCCGAAGCCGGAAGGCGTGTTCCCACGCTTTGACCTGCCGGAAGAGGACGCAGCCTGATGGCTGACTTTGGGTATATCGTCGATAGCCATTGCCACCTGAACTATAAAAACCTTCGGGAAGACGAGGCAGGGGCCATTGAACGCGCCCGCGCGGCGGGCGTGGGCTGCATGCTAGCGATCAACACCAAACTGCGCGAGTTTGACGAAGTCCGCACGATCGCTGAGAAATACCCGGACGTGTACGGCACTGTGGGCATTCACCCGCATGAGGCGGAAAACGAGCCCGATGTGGCCGTCCCGGCCCTTGTGGAGCGGGCCCAGCATCCGAAAATCGTGGGTATCGGTGAAACCGGCCTTGATTATTACTATGATAACGCCCCGCGCGACATGCAGCAGGTGAACTTCCGCGCCCATATTGAAGCCGCGCGCGAAACCGGACTTCCGGTGATCATCCACACCCGCGACGCGGACGAAGACTGTGTCGCAATGCTCAGGGAAGAAATGGCCAAAGGCCCGTTCAAGGGCGTGATCCACTGCTTTACCGCCAGCCAGATGCTCGCGGACGCCGTATTGGAGATGGGCCTCTATATCTCGATCTCCGGCATTGCCACCTTCCGCAGCGCCAAAGACCTGCAGGAAACTGTGAAAACCATCCCGATGGACCGATTGCTCGTGGAAACCGACGCACCGTTTCTCGCGCCTGTGCCGCACCGCGGCAAGCCGTGTGAGCCAGCTTACGTGATGGACACGGCGCGTTTTGTGGCGGACCTAAAGAGTGTTTCCTTTGAGGAACTGCAACAAGCCACTACAGCCAACTTTTTCAAGCTGTTCGATAAAGCCACGCCGCCCGAGCTGGCCCAGAGCGCAGCATGAAGCTGACCATCCTTGGCTGCGGCACGTCGGGCGGTGTCCCGAAAATGCCGGAATATTGGGGTGCCTGCGACCCCAAGAACCCCAAGAACCGCCGTCGCCGTGCCAGCATTCTGGTCGAAGAGGACGATACAGCAGTCCTCATCGATACCACGCCGGACCTCAGGGAACAGGCACTGTCTGCTGGCATGACGCACGTGAGCGGGGTTTTCTACACCCACGATCACGCAGACCATACCCACGGCATCGATGACTTACGTGGTTTCTTTCAAACCACCCGCGAAAAAGTGCCCACCTTCGGGGATGCCCAGACCATCGACACGCTCAAGCGTCGGTTTGACTATATTTTCAAGAGCCAGAACGGTTATCCAGCGATCTGTACCGCCAGGACCATCGCGGGGCCCACGCGCGTTGGCGGCATCACCATGACGCCGTTCGAGCAGGGCCACGGCAGTGGCATGAGCCTCGGGTACAGGTTTGGCGACATGGCCTATTCAACAGATCTGGACCGCATGCCCGAATCCGCCTTTGCAGCCCTTGAAGGCGTGAAAGTGTGGGTGGTGGACGCGCTCAGGTACGATCCACACCCCACGCACAGCCACCTGGCGCAGACGCTTGCGTGGATTGACCGGGTGAAGCCTGAGCTCGCGATCCTCACACACATGACCTGGGATATGGACTATGACACGCTGAAGGCCGGGCTGCCGGAAGGCGTTGTACCGGCGTTTGACGGATTGGTGATTGAACGGCCTTAAAGAAGGCTTGGCGCGGGGGCGCGCATTTCGTATCCTTGAAGGCTATCGGAGCCAGCAAGCATGACCCATAACCCCTGGCAGGTGCCAGACCACGACAATGACCATAAGCCGGACTATGGGCGCCCCAAGGGGCAGCCTTCACCCGTCCTGCGCCTGATCGTGTTCCTGGCGGGGATGGCCCTGCTGCTGTTTGGCCTGTCGCTTGCCTTTCCAACCACCAGCATGGTCGACCCATACCTGGTACGCGGGCTTATCATTATCCTCATTTTCGGCGGCGCCGCCGCTTTCTGGAGCCGGTCAAGCATCCTGCGCCTTGCCAAAATGGCTGGGCTCTGGGCGCTGATCATCGCCGGCATCGCCACCTTCTACCTCTACCGCTCTGACCTCGGCAGCCGTTTCATGAGCGCGATTGACCCCTCAGGCGTTGTCAGCACGGAAGAGGGCTTGATGGTGCACCGCAGCCGCGACGGCCATTTCTGGATGAAGGCGCGTCTCAACGGCGTGGATGTCCGCTTCATGGTGGATACCGGCGCCAGCAACGTGGTGCTGAGCCCCGATGACGCGCGGCGTGTGGGCATCAACACCGGCATCCTCGATTATAGCGGCCGCGCCACCACGGCGAATGGCCTCGTGTCCTATGCCCGCGCCACCATCAGTACACTGGGGCTCGGCGACCAGACATTCTATGACGTGCCCGTCACCATCAATGGCGCGGATATGGACGGATCGCTGCTGGGCATGACCGTGCTGAAGGAATTCTCCAGCATCGAGTTCCGCGGCGATATGATGATCCTCCGGCCCTGACGGACGCGTAAGCAGGGTAACATTTCTGCAAGGCTGCCATACGGCGGTTGAAACATTGGGCCATCCGCCCATATGGTGGCTTCACACCTTACGCCTTGCCCATTCTGGAACGCACCTATATGACCGACCGTCCACAGCCTGAAAACCAGAAGTCCGAAAATCATTGGTCCACAGTTAAAAGCATCATGCCGTACTTGTGGGCTGACGGGCGCTGGGACCTACGCTTCCGCGTGATAGTGGCGCTATCATTCCTGGTGCTGGCCAAGCTGATCGGCGTTTATGTACCGTTCCTGTTCAAAGATGCGGTCGACGCCATCGCGGGCGACGGCAAGGTAACAGCGGAAACGCTGGCTGTCGCGGTGCCCACGGGGCTGATCCTCGGGTACGGGCTTGCGCGGGTGCTGGCGTTGCTGTTCGGGGAACTCAGGGACGCAGTGTTCGTGCGCGTCGGCCAGCATGCCCTCAGGGCCGTGGCGCTCAGCACTTTCCGGCATTTGCACGCCCTCAGCCTCAAGTTCCATCTGGAGCGGCGCACAGGCGGCCTAAGCCGTGTGATCGAGCGTGGCACGCGCGGGATTGATTTCCTCCTTCGCTTCATGCTGTTTAATATCCTGCCAACGCTCCTTGAAATCCTGCTGATTTCCGCCGTTTTCTGGACCAAATTCGGCTTCTGGTACGCCGCTATCACCTTCGTGGCACTCGTGAGCTATATCCTGTTCACCATTTATGTCACGGACTGGCGGCTGAAGTTCCGGCGCGAAATGAACGCCCAGGATACCAAGGCCAATACCAAGGCGGTCGACAGCCTGCTGAATTTCGAGACGGTGAAATATTTCACCAACGAAGAACATGAAAGCAGCCGGTATGACCAGGCGCTGGCGGGGTTCGAATCTGCATCCGTGCGCAGTCAGCTGTCACTTACGCTCCTGAACGTCGGGCAGGGGATTATCATCTCCCTTGGGCTGGTGATCGTACTTTATATGGCGGCACAGGGCGTGGTAAGCGGCCAGTTCACTATTGGTGAGTTCGTGCTCGTCAACTCGCTGCTGATCCAGATTTACATGCCGCTCAATTTCCTCGGCTTTGTCTACCGGGAGATCAAGCAGTCACTGGTCGACATGGAAAAGATGTTTGATATCATCCGCATGAGTTCAGACATTAAAGACACACCTGAGGCAATTGATTTAAATACAGAAACTCCTGATGTAGAATTCAAGAATGTGCGCTTTGGCTATACCGACGCGCGGGAAGTCCTGAAGGGACTATCGTTCACGGTGCCAAGCGGCACGACAACCGCGATTGTGGGGGCTAGTGGCGCCGGAAAATCAACCATTTCACGGCTTTTGTTCCGTTTTTACGATGTCACAGA
>JBNKYQ010000197.1:0-5702 GCA_050300975.1 Kordiimonas sp. | reverse complement strand
CCTGATCAGTGAACTTGGTCGCGTTGCTCAAGACATTCAATAGTACCTGTTTGAACAGGCGCCGGTCGCCGTGGAGGATAGGAAGGTCCGCCGGGACATGGGCTTCGAGCTTGATGTCCTTGGCTGTAACGCGCGGGGTCATCAGCTTGGAAATGTCGTCGAGCAGGTCTTTGATATCGACCGGCTGTTCCTTCAGGACCAGTCGGCCTGATTCCACTTTCGACAGGTCGAGGATATCATTGATGATATCCAGCAAAAGTTTGCCGCTGTCGTTGATGTGGTCGACATATTCTTCATATTGCGGTGCGCCCAGTTTGCCGAACACCTCATGTTCCATCATTTCTGAAAAGCCCAGGATGGCATTCAGGGGCGTTCTCAGTTCGTGGCTCATGTTGGCCAGGAACTCGGACTTGGCCTGGTTGGCGGCTTCCGCCTGTTGCATGCTGCGCTTGAGCGCCCGGTTATGGCGCTGCTGCATCACCAGCACGGTAACAGCTGCGATGGCTACCAAGAGTGTCAGCGTGATCACGAGCCGGGTGTAGGCCTCTTCGGCTTCTGCGAGCGCCGCTTCCGCCTTCTGTTTCGCCAGCATGGTCTCAAGACTTGAGCGCAGGTCGGTGATGCTGCTCTGGAACTGTTTGAACTGGCTGTCGAGCAACGACCGACGGGCCTTGTTCAGAAGCTCGAAAGCTTCATCATATTTGCCTTCTGCCTGCAGGATATAGGCGGTGGTGAGCATGTCCTGACCGCTGGGGCCGTCCAACTGGTAGTCCGGGTGGTCGCGGTAATAGTCCTGCACAATCTTCTGGTACGACTTGGCCGTGTCCGCATCACCGAGGCGGGCATAGCAGATGGCCAGCAGGTCATAGAAGGAAATGTCGAAACCCGGATCGCTGGAATAGGACTCGAGCGCCTCTTTGGCCAGGTCGATGCTCTCCTGGTAATTCTCCTCGTCATAGGCGATCCAGGCCAGGCCGAACAGGACATAATAATGTCCGGCTTCCCTGCCGGTTTGCTCTATGACTTTCTCGAGTCCCTTGTAATATTGCTTCGCTAGCTGGTTTTCCTTCAGGTTATTCAGCGACGAGGCAAGGTTAAAGAGCGCGCTTTCACGGTCAAAGGCGATGCCTTCTCTTTCGGCGACATCAAGCGCATTGCTGTAGTTCTCGATGATGGCGTCAATCTCATCAACGCCGGTGTAGGTATAGGCTAGTACCAGATAAGCCAACAGCCGCATGCGGTTGCCGCGCGGTGTGTCCGGCAGTGTCTGGGCGGCCTGAGACATGGTCGAAAGGCCCTCAAGGAAGTTGCCAAGTTCCGGCCCCAGGATGGCAAGCGTTGCATCGGCAAAGAAGACACCAAGATCATCATCAACCGAATGGGCATAGTCCCGGGTTGCGATGATCAGATCGCGGGCCTCATAGAGTTCCCCCTGAATAGACAGATATGTGGCTTGCGCCAGGTCGCCATATATCTTGAGCTCGCTGTCGTTCAGCTCAGCGGCCAGCGTCCGCGCGTCACGGGCCGTGGCTTCAAGGCCGGTCGGCTCTGCGATATCCATATAGTGGAAGATCAGCTCCTTGAGAATTTCAGCCCGGTCGTGGGGGGTCTGTTCCTTTTCAAGTCGGGTCCTGAGAAGCGCGATGTGAAGGTGGGCGTCCGCCGATTTGGCGGCGACAATCCTGGGCAGAAGGGTCTCGGCACGGGCACGCGCCTCGTCGCTCAGCTTGCTGGTGGCGTGGGCCCCTGCTGCAAGCATCAAAGCACTGGCAATCGCTGCAAGCCAAAGGCACAAGCGTTTCCCAAAAGAGGATTTAAAGAAGAATTCTTTCATCCAGCACCAATTTCCCACCACCCCGGTATCTATAAGTACCTTCATACACCCAAAAAAGGAAATTGAAGGTTAACGGCAGCGCAACAAATAGGGCGTCAGGCCGCAACATGGCGCCAGGCAGCGAGGGCGGGTTCCACCCTATCCATGATGGCAGTCCTGAGTTCCGGCGTACTGGCCACAATATGATCATGGAGCGGGCGCTTGCGGTTGAACAGCAGGCTGCGGCCCGTGCCCGTTGTTAATTGCCCGCCTGCTTCCTGAAGGATCAGGTCCGCCGCGGCCACGTCCCAGTCATTCTTGGGCCTTAAGGTTACGCAGCAGTCGAACTGACCGTCCGCGATCTGGCAGATCCTGAGCGCGATTGAGTTGGCTTGCTCGGTGTGCATGGTCTTGGGCCAGGGTTCCGGCCAGATTTTCTCGGATTTGAAAGCGCATGGGTCGCCCATCATGCGGGCTGCTGTCAGGTCAGACTGGCCGCTCACGCTGATGTTGAGGCCGTTCTTGGTGGCGCCGCGTCCTTGTTCCGCGAAATAGAAAGCGTCTTTCACTGGCGCGTAAAAGGCCGCGAGGATGGGTTTCTGGTCCTGCACCAGCGCGACTGAAATACCCCAGTCGTCACCGTTCCTGAGGAAGGCGCGGGTGCCGTCGATGGGGTCGACAACCCACAGTCGCCCGCACCTGAGGCGTTCCGGATGATCTTCGGTTTCCTCCGACAGCCAGCCATAGCCGGTGCGGTTTTGCATCAAGGTGGTACGCAGGAATTCGTCCACGGCCATATCGGCTTCGGATACCGGGTTGTTGGGGGACTTATCCCAGGCGTGACAATCGCGCGAGAAATAGGACAGGGCGATGCGGCCCGCCTCTTCGGTCACCGACCGGATAAGCTTGGCATCGTCCGCGCGGTCCCACGGACAGGTATCTTCATCAAATGGTTCGCTACTCGTGCTCACGCTCTGTCTCGGCTTGGCCTTGGCCTGGTTTATCCCGCCCCCGCGACGGTCATTCCTTCAACCCTAAGGGTCGGCGCGTTAATGCCGTACCGGAATGACAAGTCCGATGCTGGCACAAGATGCCTGAACATTTCCTTAAGGTTGCCGGCAATGGTGAATTCGCTGACGGGTTCCGCAAGCGCGCCATTCCGGATGCGGAAGCCCGCGGCGCCGCGGCTATAGTCGCCCGTCACGCCGTTCACGCCCATGCCGATCAGCTCGGTGACATAGACACCGTCCTTGATATCGGCGATCAGCTCCTCGGGGCTCAACTCACCGGGTGCCATATAGAGGTTGCTGTTCGAAATGCCAGGGGCAGACGAGGTGCCGCGGCTTGCGTGGCCGGTCACCTCCAGGCCCAGTTGACGGGCGGTGGCGGAATTCAGCATCCATGTCTGCAGGATGCCGTCCTCGACGATGGCGTATTTGGCCACGCGCACGCCTTCGCCGTCGAACATGCGGGACGATAGGCCGCGTACTTTCAGCGGATCATCGATGATGGCTATGCCGGGGGCGAAAATCTGCTCGCCCATCTTGTCCTGCAGGAAGCTGCTTTTCCGTGCGATGGCACTGCCGTTCACGGCCCCCGCCAGGTGATTGACGAAGGACCTGGAAATGCGTGGGTCATAGACCACAGGCATCTGGCCGCTGGCCATCTTGGCAGCGCCAAGGCGCTTGACCGCGCGTTCACCCGCTTCGGTGCCTACCCAGGAAGCGCTCTCAAGGTCACCGAAATGCCGGGCGCTGGTGAATTCATAGTCGCGCTCCATGCCCGTGCCTTCGCCCGCAACGGCGGACGAGGAGATGGAGAAGCTTGAGCCCTGATAGTGGCCAGAAAAGCCGTGGCTTGTGACGAGCGATATCGCCCAGCTGCTGGCGCTCGCGCCGGCGCCGGAACTGTTGGTCACACCTTCGACCGCGCGAGTCGCGTCTTCCGCTTCGCGCGCAAGGTCTGTCAACTGTTCGGCGGACACGTCTGTGGTGTCGAAAAGGTCCAGCTCGGCCAGCGGGCCGGTGTGCAGCCGGTCTTCAGGGGCCAGGCCGCAATATTCGTCCTCAGGCACCGCTTTGGCCATGGTCACCGTACGCTCAACCAGTGCCTTCAGGCTGGCCGGTCGGCGGTCGCTTGTAGATACCATCGCCTGCTGCTTGCCGATCATGACGCGCAGGCCAATGTCCTCGCCTTCAGACCCGTCCACATCCTCCAGCTTGCCTTCGCGCCAGGAAACGCTTTTCGACCGGGCGTCGACCGCAACGGCGTCAGCGGCATCAGCCCCCGCCTTCATCGCGCTTGAGACAAGGTCTTGCAGCAGATTGAGGGTTGTGTCGGTCATGAAATGTCCTTGGGAAAAGCCTGAAAAAACATGGACGCCAATAAGCCATAGAAAGCCTTGGCGTTCAATGCTGTTTTGGGCGCACCAGACCTGACCTGGCAGAAACCGCTACTTCAGGTGCTTGGCGAAGAAAGCCAGCGTGCGGGACCAGGCCAGCTCGGCGGCCTCGGCGTCGTACCTTGGTGTGGTGTCATTGTGGAAGCCGTGGTTGGCACCATTGTACATATGCATCTCGTATGATTTGCCGTTTGCCTTGAGCGCCGCCTCGTAATCGGGCCAGCCTGCGTTGACGCGCGTGTCCAACTCGCCAAGATGGATCAGGAGCGGGGCATTTATATTCGGCACGGCCTCCGCGGGCACGCCGCCACCATAGAAGGGCACGGCGGCCTTCAGGCTGGGCACTTCCGCCGCCAGCCGGTTCGACACGCTGCCGCCAAAACAGAAACCCACGCAGCCCACGTTGCCGGTGCAGTTGGGGTGCTGTTGAAGGTAGGCAACGGCGGCTTTGAAATCTTCAACCATCTCATCGCGGTCACGCTCGCGCTGCATGGTGCGGCCGTCATCATCATTGCCGGGATACCCGCCCAAGGGGTAGAGCGCGTCGGGCGCGAAAGCGATATAGCCCGCAACCGCGAGCCGCCTGGCCACATCGCGGATATAAGGGTTCAGGCCGCGGTTTTCATGGATCACCACCACGCCAGGGCGCGGATTAGTGTCGCAGGCGTCGATGGGGCGCACAAGGTATCCCATCATGTCGCCTGCGCCCATGGGGGACCGGTAAGGCACATCTTCGCCCACAATGCGCGGGTCATCAGCCTTGACCTGTTCCGCCAGCGCATAATTGGGCAGCAGGCTGTTCGCCAGCGCCGCCACCGTCAACCCGCCGACCGCCAGACGGCCAAGACGCGCCATGAAGGTGCGGCGGTCGATAAAACCGTGGGCATATTTGTCATAGAGGTCTAGCGCCGCTTGCGGTGGCCTGGCCTGGATATCAGTCATGAAAGTCTCCCCTTGGTCATCCCCGTGCATCCTTGATGCGGGGTAGTATATCATAAAACGCTCGGGTGCGTTACGGTGTCGCGCGGGGGCTTGGATCAGCCGAAAAACTGGAAAAACCGAGTGAAATGGCGTATGACCCGCGCAAATTGGCCCCCAAGTGGATGGGGCACGAGCGCGAGTGAAGGCGATGACGGAACACATGAAATTGAAAACAGCCACAGGCCGCCGGTCCGAACTGTTGATGCCCGCGGGCAACCTGGAGAAGCTGAAAGCTGCGGTGCTTTATGGCGCCGATGCGGTTTACCTGGGCACGCCTGACATGAGCCTCAGGACAAAATCAGCCTTCTCGCTTGAGGACGTGGTTGAAGGTGTGAAGTTTGCGCACGCCCACGGCAAGCGCGTGTACCTGACGCTCAACCTGTTTTCGCACAACAAGGACATCACCAAGCTGCCGCAGTATCTGGAGACGGTGCGCAAGGTGGCGCCTGACGGGCTTATTGTGGCCGACCCCGGTGTCTTCATGTTTGTCAAAGACCAGGCGCCTGA
>JBNKYQ010000196.1:0-5705 GCA_050300975.1 Kordiimonas sp. | reverse complement strand
GTTGCCCTATTCGTTTGGCGGCAACACCATCATGACGGAAATTTCCGGTGGCACGCCGTATGGCGCCTCCACTATTGCCGGCGCTGATGGGTCCCGCATGCCAAGCGAAAATGAACTGGCCGGGGCCCGGTTCCAGGGCAAGCATGTCGCTGAAATCGCCGCAAAGCTTGCGGCTTAGCGAAAGGGGAGAGGACCAATGAACGCACATACAAATATGCCAACACGGTTGCACCATACGGCCTATGTTACGAAAGACCTGGAGGCAACGCGCCAGTTCTATGAGGATGTCATTGGCATTCCACTGGTGGCCACATGGTGCGAAAAAGATGAACTGTTCGGCGCCGAGCGCATCTTCGCCCATTGTTTCTTTGAGATGGCAGACGGCAGCGCCCTGGCGTTCTTCCAGTTCGCGAACGAAGAAGATCACGCGATGTTCGGCCCCGAGCAACCGGAATCGCCCTTTATCCATATCGCGCTGAATGTGGACCCGGAAACCCAGGAAGGCATCATTGAGCGTATCGCCAAGGCCGGGATTGTTGAACCGGATACTTATATCCTCGATCACGGATACTGCAAATCGGTGTATGTCCGTGACCCGAACCGCATGCTGCTTGAGTTCACGACCGACGCGCCGGACGCAGACGGTCTGAAGGCCGAGCGCCGCGAAACAGCCTACGCCGACCTGAAGCGGTGGCTTGCGGGCGACCATACGCCCAATAATGAGGTGCGCTAATCGGTGGAGGCACGGTTCCGCGATATAAATGTGTCGGGCGGGAAGCTGTCTGTCCTGTCAATTGGTGAGGGCCCAGCCGTGTTATTTCTGCATGGCTGGGCTCTTGACCAGCGAATGTGGCGCAAGCAATACGCGCTGGCAAAGCAAGGCCTTCGGGTTGTGACCATGGACCGGCGCGGCTTCGGGGCGTCCTCTGCGCCACCGGACCTCAACCAGGAACTGGATGACATCACGCGCGTTCTTGACGCGCTTTTTCTTGACCAGGTTGCGATGGTGGGTATGTCGCAGGGCGGCAGGATCGCGCTTCGCTATGCAATGGAAAGCGCTGAACGCCTGACGCATCTGGCCCTTCAGGGCGCGCCAATTGACGGCTTCCCAACATCCCCCGGCGGGTCAGAGGCCGTGCCAATCGATGCGTTCCGGGCGTATGTCAAAGACGGCGACAAGCAAGCGTTCCTGAAGGAATGGCTGCGCCATGACCTGATCCGCTATGACCGCGCACTGGAACCTGAGGCGATTGACGAGCTGGCGCAAAGCTACGCGGGCCGTGACCTCCTCGAAGGGGTGCCGGACCGCTATTCGGGTAATGTCTTTTCGAAGCTGGGAACCCTGAAGCTGCCCAGCCTTTATATCTCCGGCGAGCACGACACAGCCTGGCTCAAGTCTGTGGCTGTTGCGTTTGAAAACCTGGTGCCAAACGGCCACTCGGTTTTCGTGCCGAACGCCGGGCATCTGTGCAATATCTCCCGGCCTCAGTTCTATAACGAGATACTTCTTGATTTCCTGCAGCCCTGACCTGGTCCCATGCAGCCGTTCAAGACAATCACATCCGTCATTACGCCGTTTCGCCGCGCGAATGTTGATACGGACATGATCATCCCATCGCGCTTCATGAAAACCGTGACGCGCGATGGGCTGGGCCGGAACCTTTTTCGCGATGTGCGGGCCGGGGCCGTGGGCGCCCTTGCGGAAGCGTCTGTCTTTGATGACCCGCGCTACGCCGCTAGCCAGATCCTGCTGGCGGGCGCCAATTTCGGTTGTGGCTCCAGCCGCGAACATGCCGTGTGGGCGCTGGCGGACTTCGGCTTTCGCTGCATCATTGCTGAAAGTTTCGCTGAGATTTTCATGGGCAACTGCCACAAGAACGGCATCCTGACCATTGCCTTGCCGCCAGACGGTGTGCATGTGCTTGAGAAAGCAGCGGTAGGCAGAACTGACGTGGCGGTGAACCTGCAGGACCAGGTCGTCGATGTGGGGGAGGGTGAGAACCTGCCGTTCAGCGTGCGCGCAGATGTCAGGGAAAACCTGTTGCTGGGGCGTGACGAGATTGCCCAGACTCTTGCATCGGGCTCTGCGATCATCCGCTACGAGCAGCGTGCCAAGGCCAGCACGCCTTGGCTGTTTTCAACTTGAAGTCATTGAAGGTATCTGCTTTTGGTCAGGAGTAGTCGCGGGTGTCCCGTGCCGCTAAATCTGTCCAAAGAACATACCAGATGAAGTGAATGCGACTGGGTCGATACATAATCAGCCCTTTCCATCCTTAAGCGCATGCGTGAAAAGCGAGACTAAAAGTGTCCGGGAATTTTCGGACAAAATTAGTGTCGTTTCCTGTTTCTGGAGCCTTTGCTCAAAAGACGTGGCGGTAAAGCGGACGGCATCATGTGGGGCGCGAATGTCACCACCTCGCCAGAAGCAGCTTTTCAGGCTCCCTTGTCGCTCGTAGTGGGTTTCGCGCGCCTTCTTACCCGCAGCGACCTTCGTCATCGGCTCAGTGCAAACCTCATCATGCAACTGATCGCGGGATACAATGATCATAGCCAGTTCCTACTCCATTTGGTCCACTCACCGGGATACTGGAACCATGTCACCTGTTGCAGAACCTTGGAAGGAAAAGGCTGGGGCGGGAATTGGGGAAACTGGCTGAGTACGGCCTGCCCAAAAGACCGAATATCCCTGAGGCAGCCGTCAGCGGCCCCGCTCCCACGCGCGAGTGGATAAAGTGGACCTTCCATTCTGATCGATACCGATTTTCGGGCAACTGTTTTGGGAATGGGCATCCCGATAAAAAGATCGGGGCCACAAGAGCTGCGATTTTCTATGGTCTGAGGTCCCGATTTTAGGCTGCTGGTCAGACCAAGTCTTTGTGAAACGCGGGCCAGAAGGGCGCAGGGAAATGCGTTGACGAACTCAAATTCGTTCAGCTAGCATTCACCAAGAAGCGAATAGCCTCTAATCGTCAACAACTTATATTGGGAAAATATAATGAGCATAGCGGAATATTCACGTTTCGTTACAGACGCGCGGGCCAACCCTGAGCTGGCCCAAGAATTCAAGGAAAAACAGCTTAAAACTGAAGCTTTCTTGTCCTTGTTGGCTGCAAAAGGCTACGATGTCACCGAAGCAGATTTGGCTGAAGTAAAGGCCAAGATTTCAGAGCGCGACGGCGCAGAGCTCTCGGATGACGAGCTCGCTAGCACATCTGGAGGCTTTAGCGATGCTAGTTTGACCGTAGGCGATGGTGGTTTCAGCTTTAATGGCGGCAATTCGTCGCCGGGAGAGTCCAATTGGATGCTGCCGTTTGGTTGAGACAGGGCGCCTGCAGCAGATGCATGCGAGCGGTATCATGACCTAAAACGAAAAAGACCGCGTCGAGTGATGAACTCGGCGCGTTTTTACATCCATAATCTAAAAATATTTATGGGAAGCGGCGTGGCGCCTTCGGCCACTTAGTGCGCGACTGCAGCGCGGCAAATCCACCGTCGGAACGATGCTCCCACGTGCAATCCAATCGCTGCTTCGATTCGACTGAAGACCTGCCCGACGAACTGCCGACATACCCATGGCTATGAAGAAGGCGCCCCCCCTGATGCTCCTTGTGGCCCTCTCGCATACCGTGTGTATAGATCGTGCTACCCCAATTAGCACCTCAGAACGTCACTTTGAGCCCTTGCATCGGGACGCAGTTGATGGCTCAGGCCAATTGACGCCGCGCGAGCTCAGCAAAATAGCCGCCCCGGTCCATCAGTTCATCAAATGTGCCCTGTTCCACCAGTTCGCCATTATGCATCGCGAAGATGATATCCGCGTTCCGGATCGTGCTGAGGCGGTGCGCAATCACCACGCGGGTCAGCTTCAGCTTGTCCAGGCTTTCGGTAATCATCGCCTGTGAGACGTTATCCAGCGCGCTGGTGGCTTCATCGAACAGAATGATCGAGGGCTTGGCGATCAGTGCCCGCGCGATCACAATCCGCTGGCGCTGCCCCCCTGAAAGGGTGCCTGCCTCCTCTGACACTACGGTATGCATGCCCATGGGCATGGCCTTGATGTCATCCTCAAGGCCTGCGCTTCTGGCAGCTGCCCAGGCATCGTCGAGCGTCAGATTGCGTCCGCCGATGATATTCTGGAAAATCGAGCCGGGCATCAGGCTACCATTTTGCAGCACCACGCCGAGCTGTTGGCGTACAAGGCCGAGATCAAGGTTCGCCAGATCCTTGCCGTCATAGAAAACGGCGCCCGCGCGCGGACGGTCAAACCCGAGGATCAGGCGGAACAAGGTTGACTTACCCGAACCTGACCCGCCGACGATGGCAGCGAACTGGCCCTGGCGGATGTTCAGCGACACATTCCGGACCACATCGGGCAACTCCTCTGCGTAGCGGAAGGTGATATTGCTGATGTCGATATTGCCGGCGAGGGTGCCGGGGTCTTCGTCATTTTCATCGACCTCGGGTTCTGCGTCCAGGATCGGCTTCAGATTCTCATAGTGGCTTGTGGCCGCAATCCCGCTACCAATGGCAGCGGCCAGCGCCCCGGCACCCGCAATAAGCTGGCCATAGGCTGCGGTGAAGGCCATGAACTCGCTGGCGCTGATCGGGGTGGTCAGCGCTGTGGAAGCAATCACATAGAATGTAAAGGACGAGATTGAGGCGAAGACGGCCGAAAAGACGCCCAGGTTTCCTGAGACGACCTTCACATGATATTCCAGCTTGCGTTGCCCTGCGAAGGCATCTGCCCATTTGGCAAACGCTCTTTTCTCCGCATTGGCGACCCGCAGTTTCGAAACCCCGGTCAGGAGCTGGGTGATCAGGCTCGCGACCCTTCCCTGCCGGTCGATGATTTGGCGCTGCATATTGCGTTGCACCAAGCTGGCCCTGAGAAGAACAGTCATGAACACAATAAGGAGGGCCGCGCCGCCGAGGGCGAGGACCGGGCTGTACAGGAACATCAGTACAAGGTTGGAGAGCGAGAAGACCGACGTGAAGATCGAAACAATCATCGTCCTTGAAATGCTTTGTCGGATCGCATTCACGGAGAGGATCTTGTTGACGAGGTCACCGGTTGAATAGCGTTTGAAAAAGGTCACTGGTAGCCGCAGAACCCGATCCCAGATTGCAGCCTGCAAATAGGCGTCGGCAATTGTCTCGAAGCGAACAAGCGCCATCGACTGGACGATGCGAAGCATGCATTGTCCCACGGCAACGACGATAAGAATCGCCGTTATCATCACGATCGTATCTCGCTCGGCGAACGGGATGGCCGTCCCAATCAATGTATTGGTAAAGATGGGGGTCGCCAGCGACAGCAGGGTAATAAGACCGAGCAGCGCAACAAAGCGCACCACGTCAACCTTCACAAAGGGTTTGACGAAATTCAACAGGTCCCAGCCCGATATCTGGCCGCTTCCCAAGGTTGGATAAACCGAGAAAGCGTCGCTCATCAGCGTTGTGGCAAGGGCGGGGGTCAAAACCTCGGGGGCGCTGCCGTCGGCGCGGTCCAACATCAATCTGTTGCTCGTCGACGGCAGAATGGCGACCGGTTTGCCCGTATCACTCAAAAAGGCGATGGTTTTTGCTCTGATTACACACAGACATTTAATACGCTTGCGCATGCGACTGGGATATCTGTGCGAGAATGGGGCTATTCTCAAAATGAATTTGGTGGTGGGCATGCATTTTCAGAGATTTATGATAAC
>JBNKYQ010000195.1:0-5736 GCA_050300975.1 Kordiimonas sp. | reverse complement strand
TCCTGGAAGCCGGGTTCCTGGGCATCATGCTTTTTGGCATGGAGCGGGTTGGGCGCAGGCTGCATTATTTCGCCACGCTGATGGTGGCGTTCGGCACGCTCTTTTCCGCTTTCTGGATCCTCAGCGTGAACAGCTGGATGCAGACACCTGCGGGCTATGAGCTTAATGAAGCCGGGCAATATATCGCGGCGGATTGGTGGGCCGTGGTATTCAACCCGTCCTTTCCTTACCGTCTGGTGCATATGGTGCTGGCCGCCTACCTCACGACAGCCTTTGTGGTTGGCGGTGTTGGTGCCTGGCATCTCCTGAAGGACCGGTCGAATGAGCCCGCGCGCATCATGTTCTCCATGGCCATGTGGATGGCGGCTGTGGTTGCGCCGATCCAGATTTTCGCGGGCGATATGCACGGCCTGAACACGCTGGAACACCAGCCGATGAAAGTGGCGGCAATGGAAGGCCACTATGAAAGCGAAGGCAGTGTACCGCTTATTCTGTTCGGGATGCCGAACGACGAGACAGAGCAGGTGGATTACGCGCTGGAACTGCCGCATGTGGCCAGCCTGATCCTGACCCACGACATCAATGGCGAAATCAAGGGCCTGAAGGAATGGCCCAAGGAAGACCGCCCGCCGACCCTAGTGGTTTTCTGGGCCTTCCGCGTCATGGTGGGGCTTGGGCTTCTTATGGCGGGCCTTGGTGTGTGGAGCTTGTTCGCGCGCTTCCGTGGCAGGCTTTATGAAGGTTCGCTTCTTTATAAAGCAGCAGTTGCGATGGGCCCTTCGGGCTTCATTGCGGTGCTGGCCGGATGGGTGGTGACCGAGGTTGGCCGCCAGCCCTATACCATCTATGGCCTGTTGCGCACGTCCGACAGCCTGTCGCCGATCGCGGCACCCGCCGTGGCCACTTCGCTGGCGGTGTTCGCAGTGGTCTATTTCATCGTCTTTGGCACGGGTGCCCTTTATATGCTGCGGTTGATGGCGAAAGCGCCTGACGCGGGCGAGGGCGGCGTTGAGGCGGGTATCCCTACGCGCGCCGCGGGCACCACGCCCGCCGCCGCCTATACGCCCCCAGCAGAATAAAGGAAGGAAAGACAATGTTTGATCTGCCTCTTATCTGGTCCTTCCTGATCGCGACAGCCATCCTGGTATATGTCATCCTCGACGGCTTCGACCTGGGGATCGGCATCCTGTTCCCGTTTCTCGACAATGATGAAGACCGTGGCACGGCCATGAATACGGTTGCCCCGGTGTGGGACGGTAATGAAACCTGGCTCATTCTGGGCGGTGGGGGGCTGTTTGCTACCTTCCCGCTGGCTTACGCCATACTGATGCCGGCCCTGTATGTGCCGATCCTGGCGATGCTGTTTGGCCTGATCTTCCGCGGGGTGGCGTTTGAGTTCCGCTGGCGGGACGCCAAGCATCAGGCGTTTTGGGATTTCGCCTTCACGGCGGGGTCAATTACCGCCGCCTTCTGCCAGGGGATTGCCCTTGGTGCCCTGGTTCAGGGCGTTGAAGTGGAAGGCCGTGCCTATGCGGGCGCCTGGTGGGACTGGCTGACGCCCTTCAGCCTGCTGACCGGCGTGGCCGTTGTTGTGGGATATGCGCTTCTGGGTGCCACCTGGCTGGTGATGAAAACCGAGGGCGGCTTGTGCCAGAAAGCACGCCGCTACGCGCGGGTGACCACCATCGGCACTGTCATCTTCATTGGTATCATCAGCCTGGCGACGCTTTCCTTGGACCCGCGCTTCATGGAAACCTGGCTGTCCACGCCCGCCATTTTCTACACAGCCCTGGTGCCGTTTGCCGTGGCCGTGACAGCAGCTTTCCTCTGGCGGTCGCTGTCGCGCGCGGCAGACCATAAGCCTTTCCTTGGTGCCATTGGGTTGTTTGTGTTCAGCTTTGTGGGGCTCGGGATCAGCCTCTTTCCCTACATTGTGCCGCTCAAGGTCACCATCTGGGATGCAGCCGCGCCTGACGGCAGCCTGGGCTTCCTGCTGGTGGGGACTGCGGTACTGCTTCCCGTGATCCTCGGCTACACCGCCTATGCCTACTATATTTTCCGCGGCAAGGTTAAAACCGGCGAAGGGTATCATTGATGACTGGGGGTGCGCCCACGAGGGAACGCCCAGGACTGGTGAAGCTTGCCTGGTTTATCGGCATTTGGGCCGCGAGCGTCTTGACGCTCGCGGTGGTCGGTGGCCTGCTCAAGTGGCTGCTGGCAAGCTGAGGCGTTACCGGGCAGGTCTTCCACTATTAGGCGCTAAGTTGAATTGATCAGCGGCCAGATAGACCTGCGAGGCCAGCTTGATCAGACGCCGTGGCAGCCGTTTCACAGCTTGTGATCCGGCGGAACGGTGGCCGTTTGGAAACCGTGGCCCGGTAATCAGGGCCAATCTTGCATTTGCCGTCCTGTGCCGCAGTGGTTTCCTTGGCCTTGGCAGCTGCGAGGCCAGGTTGCGGGCTTGGCGATTTGTTGGGCTGGGCAAAGGCGGTGGTGCCGATAAGCGCGGTGGCGAACAGCACAACAATAGAGCGGAGTGTGTTTTTCATTCTAGTCTGTCCCTTCTTGGTGTGGCGCAGTCTTATGCTGCGTTTTGACCTTACAGATGGTTCCGTTACGAGCCCTGCCCAAGGCTGGATCAACAGCCATCAGGTCGAGTACGTCGTAGGAAGAAGGAACAGTAGTGAAGAAAGCGCCGACGCACTAGTTACATCGGAAACTAATAACGGGTTTGTGAAGAGGCCGCCTAGACCGGCAGGGATGCCTTGATGCCAGCCAGCACATCAGCACGGGCCTTGCCGAAAATGTTGCCGCCGTTGGCTTTTACTGCGGTGGCGATCTCATCCTGGAGGTCCAGAAGCTTGATGAAGTGAGGCGATGCGTCGCGTTTGCTCATCAGGGAATGCAGGGCACGGGCATCGAAGTGATTCTCATAGACACCTGCCAGCATCTGGTTCCAGTCAGCGTCATAGCTTGCCTGGACATTGCGGATCACCTGAACCACGGTTTCCTGCACATGCGCCATGCCGTACCGTTTGATGGCAGCGCGAACAGCAGCGGAGTTTTTCACTTCATGCAGCAGCAGAAGCGACAGGTTCTTGGAAATGCCGGATTTGCGCACAAATTTGAGCGCGGCATCGTGAACCTGGGCTGTGGCTTGCGGCAGGTAGGCATCAGTGAATTCAGGCAAGTCGTAGATGTCGTCAACAACATCACCGCGGGACGGCATGACAGGCGCGCTGGTGGCCATGGCCTGTGGGGCCAGTCCTGCAAGAGCGACGGTCGCAAAAACCACACCTGAAATAGCGGTGCGGGCGGTCCGGGAAGTGAGTCTGTTGAAGAGTGTCATAGGTCGAAACTTGATCCGAATAAACTAACTATGAGCTCCTCATACGCGCGTAATGTTACAGTTTTTTGTCTTTTTTTGTCTTTTTCCCAATTTTAGGGTATTGTCATAAAAAATTCACAAAACTTGACTCGACTCAGTATTAGGTGCATTAAGTTCATGTGAATAAAGGGAAATTGGTTTAACATTTCTCGAAAAAAATAAACCCAAGTGATTTCATTGGGTTAAATTGCTTTCGGACGGGCCAGGATCTCCATGTTACATATTATTGTAACAAAAGTGGTCATAATAGGCCGGTTTACCTGAAGGAGACCTGTAATGCGTTATAATAAATTTGGAACCGTTTCCGCCGCTATCATCCTTGCAGCAACTGCATCATTTGCGTCGAGCGCCGCTGAGGCTGCCGCCATGATGTGGGACGGCGAAGATTACGCGACGTCCGAACTGGGCAGTGGCGATTGGAGCAAGGCCGAGGCCGCACTCCTGGGCAGCGATGTCGCGCCTGAAGATGCCGTATTCGCCAAGATCAATCTTGCGTTTGTCTACAGTTCTACGGGGCGCGCCGATCTTGCGATGAATATCTATAATGAAATTCTAGAAGGCAAGGACAATCCGTATGCCCTGACCGTCTCCGGTCAGCCACGCCGGGTGAAGACCATCGCCAAGGTCGCCCTCGCGCGCTTGGAAGATAACTAAGGTCTGACTAAAATCCAAGGAACGACAAACTGTCGTTCCGGGGTGGGTGTGAAGGCCATGCCCGCCGCCTGACACAGATAACTCCTGAAAGTAGCTGCTTCGGCAGCATCATTCCCTTGAAGCACGTACCGGTCCCCTCTGGTGCGTGCTTCTTTTTATATGGGCTGTTATACCGGCAGATATATCAGGGAGCGATCCTCCGCGGCATGCCGATGGCGGAGTCGGCGCTGATTTTGGTTTGTCCGGGCTGAAATATTGCGGCGTTCCTCCCCCAACTTTGTGACACACTTTGGCCAATTTGGTTGTATTGTTATCGCAATAGGATATAGACTTTTCAGTCTGAATCGCAGAATTCTGCGGTTTTTGCTGATTTTCGGTTATATCGTCCCAATGTTCGTTAAATGGTCACAAGGCCGCAACGAAACTGAAATATTCCCCCACTAGGCCTCTTGGCGCAGGAGCCGGCTCGCAGAAGTTGGCCCTTAAGTCATGCAACGCAACAACCTACCAGGTGACGGAAACGTCGTACGGGGAATGAAATGACCAAATTACAGATTCTTAAGAATACTCTGCTGGCGGCTGTTGCTGCCACAGCCCTTGTCGCCTGCGGCGACGACAGCACTGAGCTGGCGTCCCCCGGTGTAGTAGCTCCGAATCCAGGCACCGGCGGCGGTGACAATGGCGGCGGCGACAACGGCGGTGACACCGGCGGTGATCCAGCCGTAAAGATTGGCCGCGACGGCGCGGAATATACTTCCGAAGGCAACTGCCCAACGGGTACGACTGCTGTAACAGTTGGCGAACAAACCCACTGTAGCCTGTCTGGTACGCTCACCAGCGACGTAACCCTGACTTCCGGCAACATCTACCAGCTCTCCGGCAAGGTAGCTGTCGGTGTTGACGTTGGCGCAGACGGCAACGCAAGCGCCGGCGACCCAGCCATCCTGACCATCGAGCCGGGCGCTGTTATCTACGGTGCAACTGCTACGGACGTTCTCGTGATTTCCCGTGGCTCTGAAATCCGTGCCGAAGGTACTGCCAATAACCCAGTCATCTTCACTTCCGCGCTTGACCTCGACCTCGCTTCCGAGCTGGGCCTGACGGCAGCTGCGAGCTACTCCGGCGCGCTTCTTGAAGAGCCATTCACTTCCGAGTGGGGCGGCATCGTGATCAACGGTCGCGCTTCCATCAACACCTGTAACGGCGTTGATCTTCCTTGTGAAGCTGACGGCGAAGGCGACAGCGGCCTCTACGGCGGCGACGACGACACTGACAGCTCCGGCCAGATGTTCTACACCCGCGTTGTATACGCTGGTAACCCGATCACTGCTGACGACGAACTGAACGGCATTGCCTTCCAGGGCGTTGGTTCCGGTACCGAGCTGGACTATATCCAGGTTCACAACGGCGCAGACGACGGTGTTGAGTTCTTCGGTGGTACCACCCAGATCAAACACCTTGTCATCACTGGCGCAGACGATGACGGCTTCGACTGGACACAAGGCTGGCGCGGTAAAGCACAGCACGTGATCATCATCCAGAACCCGGCACAGCCAGCATCCGACCAAGGTATCGAGGCTGACAACTTCGGCGACGGTAACGACTACCTGCCACGTGCACAGCCAATGCTTGCTAACTTCACCATCGTTGGTTCCTACTCCAAGGGCGGCGAAAGCGACATCGGTATGCTGCTG
>JBNKYQ010000194.1:0-5739 GCA_050300975.1 Kordiimonas sp. | reverse complement strand
CGTGGTAAAAGCGATCCGGATGCATGCCTTCGGCGGCACCGATGTGCTGGCGTGGCAGGATATTGACCTGGGTGCCCCAGCTGTGGGCGAAGTCCGTATCCGCCACACGGCCATTGGGCTGAATTTCATCGACACCTATCACCGCACCGGGCTGTACCCGCTGCCGCTGCCGGCCACGCCAGGCCTTGAAGCCGTGGGCGTAGTGGAAGCTGTGGGTGGTGGTGTCGAGGGTTTCGAAGTTGGTGACAGGGTTGGCTATCCCGCCGGGCCCATCGGGGCGTATACGGAAGCGCGGAACATTCCGGCTGCCAAGCTGGTGAAAATTCCTAGCAGCGTATCTGACGAGGACGCCGCCGCCCTGATGCTGAAGGCCTGCACGGTCGAAGCCTTTGTCGAGCGGCTTTATCCCGTCAAAGCCGGCGAAACAGTTCTGCTGCATGCTGCAGCCGGCGGTGTTGGGCTGATCGCCTGCCAGTGGCTCAGTGCCATCGGCGCCACCGTCATCGGCACTGTGGGAAGTGAGGAGAAAGCCGAACTCGCGAAAGCGCACGGCTGCACCCACACGGTGCTCTACCGCGATGAGGATTTCGTCGCCCGGGTGAAAGACATCACGAACGGTGAAGGCGTGCCGGTGGTTTACGACAGCGTCGGCAAGGCCACTTTCATGGGGTCATTGGATTGCCTCAAGCGCCGCGGCGTGATGGTCACTTTCGGCAACGCCACCGGCCCGGTGGACCCTGTCCCGCCCGCCCTTCTGGCACAGAAAGGATCGCTGATGCTGACGCGCCCGGTGCTGATGGACTATGTGGCGACCCGGCCGGAGCTTGAGCATTCCACCACCCGGGTGTTCGAGATGATCGCCTCGGGCAAACTCAAATCCCGGATCAACCAGCGCTTCGCCCTGAAGGACGCCGCAGAAGCCCATAAGGCCCTGGAGGCACGCCAGACCAGCGGGCAGACGATATTGATCCCATGAACAAGGCACCGCTCTATCTGATCCCCGGCACCATGTGCGACGCACGGCTGTGGGGCCGCATGCTCGACCATTTGCAGGGGGTGGAGGCACACCACTCAGACTTTTCAGGCGCGGAGACCATGGACGGCATGTGTGACGCGGTGCTCACGCAAGCGCCCGACGCGCCATGCCATCTCGTGGGCTTCTCGCTTGGCGGATACCTGGCGATCATGGCTGCGCTCCGGGCGCCCGAGCGTTTCAAAAGCCTGACCATCATCGCGGCCTCGCCCTTCGGCCTGACGGACGCGGAGAAGGCGCTGCGAAAACGCAACGCCGAGATGCTCACGCGGCTGACCTACAAAGGCATGTCGAAAGCCCGCCTCGCCCAGTTCGTGAACGCAGATCACCTGGACGATCCAGCGATCACCGGCACGATCCTCGAGATGGAGAAAGACCTGGGGCAAGACGTGCTGATCCGCCAATTGATCGCCCCCATCGACCGCGCAAATATCGCAGATGACCTGCTCACGCTTGATATGCCCATCCGCTTCATCATGGCGGAAGACGACCAGCTGGTGCCCATTGGCGCGATCGAAAAACTTGCGGCAATATCAGACACCATCACCCTGCACCGCATGCCCGACACCGGCCACATGATCCCGCTGGAAGCACCAGAGGAATTGGCGTCGCTACTCCAAAAGCTGACCTGACCTATCTATAGCCTTCGACATTCCATTGCAAAGGATTGAGAAGGTTATATCTTCATCGTATGTGGAAACTTCATACAGTCCTTTTCGCTTGTTTCCTGAGCGCTGCCAGTGTTCAGGCGGAAGAAAATGTCGAGTATTTTCCAGATCAGGAAAACTGCGAGCTGGGCGCCTATTTGCAGTGCAGACAATTGGCAGCGCTTTTCCAATACTTGGGTGAAGCCTCACTATATGCCCGGTCCAAGGAACCTGAAGCTGGTCAAAGCTATCGCTTCTTTTGGCACAGATCATTTCATAACAGCGTCATTTTCCGTATGGATATGGCGGAAGGCGGCCAGGCTAGTCTCATTGTGAAAACCCTTGCGCGCAGCAATCGATACTCGGTCGCGAATGAGAAAACCATCCACCTAAAACCCGACCAACTGTCCACCTTCACAGCGTGGGCGAAACTTGCCGAAAAATGGTTATTGTTAGATGAAAAGCCGAGCGAATCTGTTGGTATGGATGGAGCGGGATGGTGCTTTGAAGTCGCTTCCCAAAACAGTTTTGGTGCAGCCTGTCGGTGGTCACCTGTGGCACTACCATTAAAGCCGGACCCACGAATGCCAGATATGCCGCCTGAGCTGGCGATGAATGACAATCTCCGCCGGTTCGGCATGGAATTCATCAAACTTAGCGGTATGGATTTCGGTGAAATTTATTAGTCCAGCGGCATCCGGTAGAAACGTGTGTCGACGGCCATGCGGGGGAAGCTTTCAGGTAGGTCCTGCTCAGCCACCAGGTCAAATCCATTCTTCTCATAGAAGCGGTGCGCGGCGAGAAAGGCGGCTGTTGTTCCCAGATAGATATCCGTCACGCCTGACGTGCGGGCTTCGCTGACCACGTGATCCAGAAGCTTCTGCGCCACGCCGTGCGCCCGCCCGCGGTAGGGTGCTGCCACAAACATTTTCCTGAGCGCCACTTGGTCGGCGCCAATATCGATGAGCGCGACCGATCCGATCACGGCATCACCATCAAGCGCTACCCAGAAGCCGCCCTTGCCCTTTTGGTAGAAGGCTTCGATATCGTGCAGGTCCGGCTGGTCATCATAGCTGATGTCGATGCCGAATTCCTCGCGCTGGATCGGCAGGATCAGGTCGCGAACGCCGTCCCTCTGGTGGGCTTCAAAAGCTGTAATAGTGATCATAAAGTCTCGCCTAATATCTCGTCTGTTGTTTTCACGCGCGCATAATCGGCCGCCAGGTGCGCCAGCGTCAGCGCCTGCACGTCCGCTGCCAGCCATGTCATGCCACGCCCGTCGGTGACATCCGTCGCCGCTGTCGCGTCTGCCACCACCGTGACGTCAAAGCCTAGGCTTGCCGCCATGCGGGCTGTTGTATCCACGCTATGCTGGGTCAGCACGCCGGCAATGACCAGACACCCGATATCACGATCCCGCAGATGCTTTTCAAGGTCGGTGCCTATAAATGCGTTGTTGGTGTCCTTGCCGATGACCGTCTCAGCGCCCTCAGGGGCCACCTCAGGCTTGAAAGCGTGCCCGGAGGTACCCGGCGTGTAGGGCGAGCCCTCCTGGACGCTGTCATGCCTTATATGGATGATTTCACCATCACGGATGCGCCAGGCCTTCAGAAGCCGCGCCATATTGGCTTCGGCATCCGGATTGCCCCGCAGCCCCCACTTGGGGTCGTCAATCGCCAGCTGCGTGTCGATAATCATCAAGGCCGTGTTGGTCACATCTTCCCCCTGAAAGCGAAAAGGGCCTGCATTTGCAAGCCCTTAGCGTAACCGATTTCAAAGAAAACTCTACCAGCTAGTTGTTCATGCTGGTGAAGAATTCTTCGTTGTTCTTGCTGTCCTTCAGCTTGCCAAGGAGGAACTCCATCGCGTCCACGGTGCCCATCGGCGTGAGGATACGGCGAAGCACCCACATTTTCGACAGCGTGGCCTGGTCGACCAGAAGCTCTTCTTTCCGGGTACCGGACTTGAGAATATCGATCGCCGGGAACACACGCTTGTCCGCAACCTTGCGGTCGAGAACGATCTCGCTGTTGCCCGTACCTTTGAATTCCTCGAAGATCACTTCGTCCATGCGGCTGCCTGTTTCAATCAGGGCCGTCGCGATGATGGAAAGCGAACCACCTTCCTCGATGTTCCGTGCGGCACCGAAGAAACGCTTCGGGCGCTGCAACGCGTTGGCATCGACACCACCGGTCAGGACCTTACCTGAGGACGGCACAACGGTGTTATAAGCGCGCGCGAGACGGGTGATACTATCGAGAAGGATCACAACATCCTTGCCGTGCTCGACAAGGCGCTTGGCTTTCTCGATCACCATTTCTGCCACCTGGACGTGACGGCTCGCAGGCTCATCGAAGGTGGAGGAGACAACCTCGCCTTTAACTGAGCGCTGCATGTCGGTCACTTCCTCAGGGCGTTCGTCGATCAGCAGAACGATCACGAAACACTCAGGGTGGTTCGACGTGATGGATTTGGCGATATTCTGCAGCAGAACCGTTTTACCGGTACGCGGCGGCGCCACGATAAGCGCACGCTGGCCTTTACCAATCGGGGATACCAGGTCGATCACCCGTGGGGACTTGTCCTTCACGGTTGGATCGTCCGGGTCCAGCTTCAGCTTTTCATCCGGGTATAGCGGCGTCAGATTATCGAAGTGAACCTTGTGCTTGGTTTTCTCAGGCTCTTCGAAGTTGATCTGGGAGACCTTGAGAAGGGCGAAATAGCGCTCGCCGTCCTTGGGCGCGCGTATCTGGCCTTCAACCGTATCGCCGGTCCGAAGCGCGAAGCGCCGGATCTGGCTTGGGCTTACGTAAATATCGTCGGGGCCCGGCAGATAGTTCGCCTCAGGGGAGCGCAGGAAACCGAAACCGTCGGAGAGGATTTCGATGACGCCGCCGCCCATGATTTCGATATCATCGTCAGCAAGATGCTTGAGGATGGCAAACATCATGTCCTGTTTGCGCATGCTGGAGGCGTTTTCAACGCCCACTTCCTCAGCAAGCGACAGAAGGTCTGCTGGGGTTTTGTTTTTGAGATCCTGAAGGTGCATGGGATCGTCCAGATTGTTGTTATTGGAATGAAGGTGTTTGACTTATTGGGGCCAGACGGCCCGAAAAGAATAGATCGATTGCCTGCTATTATAGGATAATTTCGGCAATGATTGGGAAATAAGTTGGACAGCGCGCGAGATACAGGCGCGCCAGATCAAGGCACAAGCTATCATTTTCGCGCGCACTGTCAAGTCTGTTGCAGGCGCAACTATTTTCTAGAGGGCCTTGGGTACTGCCAGCAGCACGATCGCAATGATGAAGACAGCAGGTATCTCATTGATCTTGCGGTAGAATTTGCCGTCCCGCTTGCGCTCACCACGGGCGAATTCCTTGCGGTAGCGCGACAGCATACCGTGGAAGCCGGACAGCACCAGAACCAGACCGAACTTGACATGGAGCCAAACGCCTGCGTCCCAGCCGATATTGAAAATCAGCATCAGCCCCAGAATCCAGGCGATGGACATGGCCGGATTGATGATGATGCGGATCAGGCGCTTTTCGCGGTCGATCCATTTTGCGTCCTCGTCCGAGCCTACTTCGCATTCGCTGTGGTAGGCAAAATAGCGCGGCAGCATGAACATGCCCGCCATCCAGAAAATCACGAAAATGATATGCGCAGCCTTCACCCAAAGGTAAGCGCCGCCCAGAAAACCAATCATGTCTGTCATGCTATTCCCCCTTCTTCTGTATGTGCCGTTTCTCTCGACAACGCGATCCCCACATTCGGAGAGCTATTACTCCAGCAAACATAAACGACCAAAATATTACGTGTTCCGAGATACCAATCACGCTTAGATCCGGAACGTCCGGAAAATACCAATCTTTCACGGTCGATGTAAGCCAAGCCGCAGCAACGAACACCATGCTGACCAAAAACATAGCGCCTAATTTGTATTCGTCATGATACTTTCGAACAGCAAGTGCGCAAAGGAGTCCACCAAGAACCAACGACCCAATAAACAGAAAAAAGTTTATGGCTGTCGCCTCTAGGTTCGACATGTTCTAACGC
>JBNKYQ010000193.1:0-5759 GCA_050300975.1 Kordiimonas sp. | reverse complement strand
ATCAGACCATCGGAACACATAGGCATAAGGCGCGACATCAGGCTCAATCGCCATGGCGAAGGTGCCTCCGGCCTCACTGCCTACTTTGCCGCGCAGGCTGCCTTTCACCTCGGCGTAGTCAAGGCCGTAAGCGAGCGGTAGCGTCCAGCCCGATACGTCGTAGAAAACCTTGTCAGGGAACTCGGTGATGCGGTTAAACAGGGCTTTTGCCATACGGTACTGGCGCTGGTTCATTGGCACCACATAGGCGCCTTCGCCAAAGGTGCGGCCACCAGCCTTCAACTCGCCACTGAGCGCATAAGCCTTCACATCATGACGTCCCAGCAGTTCGATAAACTTGTGCAGGCGCGCCGGGTCCTCCGGTGCCTGGAACACATAGCCGGTCACATCATCTGCCTTCGCGGCCGCCATGGCAGTTTCATAGAACTCGCGCTGGTATGCATGCAGCTTGCTGCGCATGGCCACAGCGCCATTGATGGTCGACAGGCTGGTCAGGAAGTGGTTGCGCACATTGTTGGCGTAGGTCTTGATGCCCTGGTCGCTTTCGCGGGCGATGCCCATCTGGGCGCCCGCCTCGAACAAGACGCCCAATGAGCCGTTCACCTGCGGGTAGGTCGATCCCTTGCCGATATAATAATTGTCGAAGCCTTCTTCCGAGAAATAGAGCGACTTTTCCTCATCAAGCGCCTGCCGGTGATAGCCGCCGAGCTCCACCAAAAGTTCGCGCCCCTTCGCCGGGATCAGCGGATACTTCCGTGTCGGCACACCAGGGTGGAAATAATAGGTGCTGTTGGGGCCCATCTCATGGAAATCGGCTGATACTTCCGGCTTCCATTTGTGCCACTGACCAAGCCATGCGCGGCTCTCGGGTTGGGTCTGCAGAAGCCATTGGCGATTTAGGTCGAACCAATAGTGGTTGGTGCGCCCACCCGGCCATATCTGGTTGTGCACCTCGTGCTCAGGGTCCGTCGCGCGCACTTCTGACCCATACTGTGTAACCTAGGCACCCCTGCGAGCATGGCCATCTGGGTTGAAGATAGCGGTGATCAGGATCACGCTATTTTTCAGTGTATTGTCGATCTTGTCGCCGCGCGCTGCCGCCAGGTGATAAAGCGCCGGGACAGCCGCGTCCATGCCGCTCGATTCCGCGCCGTGCACACCATAGTTCAGCCAGGTGACAACCGGCAGGTCGTCCGAAGCCTGCGCCGCAGTTTCCGGGTTGCTGCGCAGCAGATGATTGGCCCGGATTTCATAGAGCCGCGCCAGGTTTTCAGGGCTTGAGACTGTGATGAACAGGATGGGGCGGTGCTCATGACTGTAGCCAATGGTTTCCACCGTCATGCGGGGGCTTGAAGCCGCCAGCTCACGGATATAGGACACCATCAGGTCATGCCGGATCGGCTGGTCGCCGATATCATGGCCAAGCACTTCGCCGGGCTTCAGCACTGACTGGTCATAGTCTGTGCCGGTTATGAGAAAATAGTCGAGCGGCTCAGCAAACGCGCTGCCCGTCAGAAGCATTAATCCCAAACCCGCGCGCATTGCGCTGCTGGCCAAACGGCTGACGATTTTCCTGATCATCCCTGTCCCCTGTTCTAAAATAGCTGTGGCGCATCATACGCAACGACGACGCTGACATCCAGTCGTCCAAAGTTTAGCGCGCCAGCCTGAGACCCCCATCCAGACTTTCTAAAATCTTCATTCGGTATACATATAGAGCGATGGAAGAGAAAAACACATGTCCGTTATGTGATCGCCCGCTTGGCCAAGCCGTTGAAATGCATCACCTAATCCCAAAAAGCCAGGGTGGCAGGGACACTATTCCGCTGCATCCGATTTGCCACCGCAAGATTCACGCCCTATTTAACGAGAAAGAGCTGGCACGACGCTTCTCCACCATCGAGGCGCTGCGGCAATCGGAGGAAATCAGCCTGTTTATAGAATGGCTGAAGGGCAAACCCGCCGATTTTTACCGCAAGACGCGACCAAAAGGTGGCAAGCGACGTCGTTAGAGGGTATGTCCCCGCCAGCGACAAAGATACATGGGCTGGATGGAAACATGCAACAAGCGCCAATGACGCTCGAGAAATGGAGCAAATGCGGCAAATATTTTGAGTGGCAGGATCACCACATCTATTACCAGCGTGGCGGTAGTGGTGAGGTTCTCTTAACCCTGCATGGCTTCCCCACCTGCAGCTGGGACTGGGCCTGGGTGGCGAAAGACCTGGTCAAGGATTTCCACATGATTGTGCCTGACCTCTTGGATTATGGCCGGTCCCTCAACAGCCTCAAGAAAACCTGCACCATCATGGACCAGGCCGATATGCTTGAGGCCCTGATGGCCCACCGCGAGGTGAATGAAGCCCACATCCTGGCGCATGACGTGGGCGACACCGTCACCCAGGAACTGCTGGCGCGCCAAAACGAGGGCAAACTCTCCTTCCGGATTAAAAGCGTGCTGTTCCTCAATGGCGGAATGCTGCCGCACCTGCACCGCCCACGCACCGTTCAGACGCTATTGGCCGGCAAGGCCGGTCCGCTGATCGCGCGGTCTGCATCGAAGAAGAAATTCCTGACGGGCTTCGCTGAAGTGTTCGGCCCCAACACCAGACCATCGGGCGCCATGCTGGAAGAATTCTGGCCCGCCATGCTGGGCGTGAACGGCCGCGGCGCCTTCGCCCGCCGTATCCGCTATATGAACGAACGGCTCGAGCACGCTGACCGGTGGGTCGGCGCGCTGAAGCAGACCATCGCACCCATGATGCTGATCAACGGCCTGGCTGACCCGGTATCCGGCGCGCACGCCGCAGACGGCATCGAACGCGAGATCGGCATGAAGGTGGTTCGCCTGCCGGGCATCGGCCATTTCCCGCAGATCGAAGCACCGGAAACCATTGTTGAACTGGTCCATCAGTTCCAGGAATGCATTGTCAAGAACGGCTATGTACAGCCGTCACCGCTCAAGCATTCCGCTTGGATTTCTTAATATAAAGATTTCTTTATATTTAACTTGCTGATATAAGCCTTGCCCAACGACGCCAATAATGGCGCGCAGGAGAAGGGCTATGACAGACCAAACACAGCAGCAGGACCATCCCCCAACCCGGGCCATCCTGGCGTTCCTCACCATTGTCGCAGGCACCACCCTCGGCCTTGCGGGCATTGACCTTGTGCTGCCGTCCGTGCCCTTCATGCCGCAGATTTTCGGCACCACGCAAGCGACTGCGCAAATGGTGCTGGCTGCCTATGTGGCGGGATCAACGGTGGGCCTTCTTCTGTTCGGGACGCTGGCCAGCCATTTCGGCAGGCGGCGGCTGTTTATCGCGTCGCTCGCGGCCTTCGCCCTGGTCTCGCTGGCCTCCGCACTGGTCGATGACATCTGGGCGTTGATTGGCCTGCGTCTTCTTCAGGGTGCCACGGCCAGCGGCTCTGCCGTCTTGGCCCCCGGCCTGATCCGGGGCCTGTTTTCGGAACTGGGCGCTGTGCGCGCCATTGGGGCCATGGGCAGTATAGAAGCCCTTGTGCCGGGGCTGGCCCCGATCGCAGGGGCCTGGCTCCATAAGGCCTATGGCTGGCAGATGTCCTTCAACCTGACGGGCGTATTGTGCTTGGTTATTTGCCTTATTGTCTTCGTCGTGCCGTCCCTCTTGCCACATATCGGCCGCAAGAGGGGCGATGCGCCGTCGAGCTACCTGAAGGTTGTCGCCAACCCTACGTTCCTGCGCTACGGGCTTAGCCATGCGCTGATCCTGGGCGCCCTCTTGACATTCGTTTTCTCGGCCCCTGCCGTGATTATCCAGACCATGGGCGGCACGATCGAAGACTTTATTCTGATGCAGTTCATCGGGGTCAGCTGCTTCATCCTGTCGGCTAACCTAGCAGGCAACTTTGTCAAGCGTTGGGGTGTTGAAATGGTGATCACCGCCGGCACTTTCCTGTCCCTCCTGGGCACCCTGCTGCTTCTTGGCTACTCCCTGCTGGGAGAGAATAACCCGGCGCACCTGGCGGCGTTCTTCTGGGTCCTGAACACCGGCCTCGGCATCCGCGGCGGCGCAGGTTTCGTGCGGGCGCTTACGGCAAGCCACGGCGATGACGAGCGCGCCTCTGCCATCATCATCCTGGCCACTACCGGAATCGCGGCCCTGGGCACTGCGCTGGTCGCGCCCTTTATCCTGAAAGGCCTGACCGCTTTGACCATTACGGTGGTTGCCATAATTTTCCCCGCAGTTATTCTCATTCTCGCCATCAAACCGCTTGAGGATGACGGCACCCAGGAAGCCCCGTGATAGGTCAGGAGTAACCCATGTCCCGCATTGCCTATGTGAATGGCGCCTATGTGCCCATGTCGGAAGCCTATGTTCATATTGACGACCGCGGCTACCAGTTCGCTGACGGCGTCTATGAAGGCGTGTCCATCCGGCGCGGCAAGCTTATTGATCTGGAGCCCCACCTGGACCGGCTTTGGCGGTCGATGGGCGAGCTGCAGATGGCAGCCCCCATGGACCGTGGGCCCATGCGGTTTGTGCTGAAGGAAGTGGTGCGCCGGAACCGCATCAAGGACGGTTTCCTTTATTTGCAGATCACCCGCGGTGTGGCGCCCCGTGATCACCCCTTCCCGGCCGAAACGCCCTGGCCCGCAATGGTCGTAACCGCAAAGCGGCTGAATTTTGATGCCATCACCAACAAGGCGCTGAATGAAGGCGTGGCTGCATCAAGCCAGCCTGATATCCGCTGGGGTCGGTGCGACGTGAAATCCACGTCGCTCCTGCCGAACATCCTGGCCAAACAGGCGGCGCGCGAGGCCGGCGCGTTTGAAGCCGTGATGGTCGACAAGGACGGCTATGTGACAGAAGGCAGCAGCACCAACATCTGGATGGTGACCAAGGACGGCACGCTGGTGACCCGGTCAACGGACGACAATATCCTGTCGGGCATCACCCGCCGGTCGGTGATGAATGTCGCCTACGAGCTGCAAATGAAAGTCGAAGAACGGGCTTTCACGCTTGAGGAAGCCAAAGAGGCGGCAGAGATGTTCCTGACATCAAGCACCAGCTGCGCCATGCCGATCGTCACACTGGACGGTGAAAGGATTGGCGACGGCACCCCGGGGCCCGTCGCCAAACGATTGGTTGAAGCCTACAAGGCCTTCATGGACGCTTAGTCTGCTGCCGCCTCGGCGGCAGCAAAGCCCATACCCTTGCCCCACATGAAGGACATAAGCGCCCCGACAATGGCGCCAAACAGCAGATGCATGACATCCAGCGGCAAGCGGGTTCCTTGTGGGAAGTCCTTCAGCATGCTGTACCAGATATTGTCGGTTGCCAGCAGGTAAAGCCCTACCATGAAGCCAAACATGGCGCCGGACTTCAGGTCAGCGCTTCCCACTGCCTTGCCGAACAGCCAGACAAACGCAACGGTTTGAACGAAATGATAGCCCATCACGGGCACGAGGCTTTCTTCTTCCGGCTTCAAGGCCGTCATCGCGGTCTCGAAGGCGTCAGCAAACATCATCGGCCCCACGGTGTAGAGAATGCCAAAGGCAATAAATGCAACAACTACATTCAGGATAAATTTTCCAACGTTCATCGGTCCCTCCCCTAACTGTTGGATGATCTATCCCCTTCTGTCGTTACTCAGCACCCTTTTTCTGTTTATCCCCAAAAGTCTCAATGCCGTCCTTGTGGACGGTGTGACCCTCATCGTGCCGCAAGTGTACCACACGTTGCGGGAACGGAAATTCGATGTCGTTTTCGTGGAAC
>JBNKYQ010000192.1:0-5774 GCA_050300975.1 Kordiimonas sp. | reverse complement strand
GGAATTCATTCTTGGCCCTTAGGGCGCTGGTCGCCTGTTCTGTCGCTTCGTCAAGCGCCATATTCTTGCGCGTCAGCTCCTTCAGGAGGCTTTCCAGGTTACGGCGGATATCGTCAGCTTCAGCAGCCTGCTTATAGCGCGCTGTTACGTCCATGCCGACGCCGCGATAACCGCGGAAATCACCGCTCTGGCGCTCGAACACCGGCACAGCTGACAGGTGGAACCTGAGCTCCGCGCCCGACGGTTCGGTGATAACAAAAAGCTGCTCGCGGAAGGGCTTGCGCATGCGGATGGCCTGCGGGCCTTCCATGCGCTTCTCGAGATTTTCTTCAAGACGGCCAAACTGCTCGAACTTCGAGCCGATAAACAGCGAAGCGGGCTGGCCAACAATCGCGGTGAAACGTTCAGACAGCGACCGGATGCGCATATCCGCATCGCATTCAAAGAACCAGTCAGAGCTCGCGCGGGCGAAATCCTGGAACCGGGCTTGCGTCTTGTTCGCTTCCTCGATCCCGCGCACCTGCACGGTCACATCTTCATAGGTACCGGCGACGGCGACAATATCGCCCTTCTCGTTCCGCACAGGCGTATGGCGGCCCAGGAACACGCGGTCACGGCCACTGATGGCCACGATTTCCTCGGCCCGCACAGTCGTTTCGCTTGCCAGCACATCCTCGATCACCGGCTTAAGGGTTGGCACCTGATAACGACCGGCATATTTGCCTTCGCCCGGCGCCAGCGTCACATCGCCCAGGGCCCGGTCAAGGTTATGATAATGATCGTTGAAATGAATGACAGTGCCGTCAAGCGCGCACACATAAAAAGGCAGCGTTTCGTCCACCAGGATACGCGACACAAGGCCCAGCACCTGCTCGTTCGCAGGCAGGCCCGCGCTGGCCTGACGGCCAATGCTCGCACCAAAGGCCGGCTCCATTGCGTCCACGCCGTCCCCACGGCGCCCCGCCAGATCGACAACATTGTTGTCTTGCGGCTTTTCCAAAGTCATTCAGGTCCTCCCCGGGCAAAATGTGTCTGGCTGAGCTCCCGTTCAGCCGGCACTACCCCACCTTTTCCAGTTCTTCTATAGCTTCCTGATACGCACTGTCGCGCTGCCATACCTGCAACGCCCCACGGGCATTCTCTTCGCTCGTGGCATCAAACAATTCTAAAATTCCCTTGAGCACGCCTGGCGATTTCACGCCGCCGCCTTCGCGGGCCTGCACCACCAGAAGGTAGATGCTGGTAAACTGGTTCCTCTCAACGCCCACGGCTTTCGCGAGAATGGCGAAGCTTTCGCCGCCCTTGTCGGAGAAGATGCGCCAAGCGGTGCGGAAATTGATCCCTGCCAGCTCAGCAAGACCGGCCACAAATACGGCAACACGCTGCTGCCTGAGGGCGTTTTGCAGGAACTGGATTGTCAGCTCGCCATTCTCTGACATGCGGCGTACCAGGCGCTGGGCGCGAACGTAGGCGCTCTGCTCCCCACCCTTGTCCACCATGACAGAGTTGGCGGCGCGGCGCACAGCCTGCTCGAACACAATCGGATCAACCTGATAGTCTTCAAGGATACGCTTCCTGAGCGCGGCTGATACCCACCAGTACATGCGGTAAGCCAAGTCGCCGGGCAGATCGGACCGCTGAAGAAGCGGCTCCTGAAACCGGTCCACCCGGCGGGACTCAGCCACAAGATATTCCATCGCGCGGGACGACAATTGCGTATCGTGGTTGTTGAGAAGCGTCTCCACCACGTCTTCGCTGCCATATTCAACCAGCGCATTGCTGACACTTTCAGATACATCTTCGCGCATGGCGATGGCGATACGATGCTCGTCCGTCCGCATCCGAATAATTTCGATAAGATCTGGATCCTTGAGAAGCGCGCTCTTTTCCAGAAGCGGCCGCGCAATCTCGATTTCGTCATTCGCAAGCATTTTGACGATATCCGGCAAATCAACCCCCGATGCTGCCAAGGCCTGGGACAGCTCTTTCCTGATGTCCGTTTCAACCTGGCTCACGAGCTTGCCAAGAATGTCCGACATCAGGGCCCTCTCATGCTCGCTGAGCCGACCACCATCGGACAAAAACAGGTCTGTAATATTCTCCACAAGGCGTGACCGGGCATCTGAAGACTTGGTCTTCGCCAGCAACAGCAATTCTTGCAGCTCTTTACTTACCACCAGACACCTCCGCCCCCACAAAATGCTCAAAACGACGCGGGCACTTCCCATGATTTCAAGGTGCAACACACCCCTAACGGGTTAAGGATATAGATTCAGAGAGAAGAATCAATACCTTAGGAAAACACCTCTTCCCTGGAACGGTCCAAATCGCGCCTCAGACACCATATATCGAATCATATTGATTCGCAGAGTCAAGATATTGCGATTCGCGCCGGTGATTTTTTTTCGCAGATGTTGCGAAAAAACCGTGCCCAAAACCGGATCAGACACAAGATATTCGAAATTTGTTGCAAATCACTTAAATGAGAAGGGTCAGGACAGGCCCTGGAAGGTACCCCAGTTGCCATCCAGATAGCAAAGCGGGTCAAGTGCGTCATTCGCGCCCAATTGCACCGCTTCGATATTACCGATGACGATCGCATGACTGCCTGCATCAAGGATGCTCTCTACGGTGCAGTCGAAGGAAACCAGCGCCCCATTCAGAAGCGGCGCGCCTGTATTGGCGGTGACCCAGTCGCCGCCCTCGAACCGCTCGGTCTCCCCTTCACCGTCCATGCCGGCAAATCGCATCGCCAGCGCCTTGTGGGCAGTCCCAAGCACATTGACACCCAGGGTACGGCCCTTGGAGACAATATCATAGGTGACGCCCTGGCGGTTGATGCAGACCAGAAGGCGCGGCGGCTCCGCTGACAGGGAGGTCACAGCTGTTGCCGTCAACCCGGCCCATACCTCGCCGTCCGCGGCGGTCACGATATTGACCGCGCCACCCAGGCGACGCATGCCCTGCTTGAACTGGTCTTTTGAAATAGCCATCCGTGTCCTCACTTGTTCCGTCGCTCAATCTAGCCAGCGACGGATCAAATGCAATGACAATCGAACCGCAAACCTAAAGGAAACGCAGCAGCGTCAACTGCGACAGAGAACTGATCGATTGGTAGGAGGCCTCAAGGGCGATCTGATCGTTATTAAGCCTGGTAACGGCTTCCGCAATATCCACATCTTCCTGGTCAGCGATAAATTTCTCAAGGAAGACAGACGTATCCGTATGTTGCTCATCCACCACTTCAAGGCGCTCGAAAGCCAAGCCGTTGGTCACGTGAATCTGCCGCACATCATCGATGGCCGTATCAATAGACTGCAGCTGCGCCTGCAGGAATGCGAACTGGGTTGCGTCGAGCTCACCCTGCAGCGGCCCGCTGCCACCCTGGTCAAATTGGTAGAGATCCAGCATTTCCTGGAAGATGCCCTCGCCCAGGTCACTAGCAAGGATACCGAACTCGATGTCCACACCGTCCGCGATACGGGCTTCGAACGCCACGTCGCCATTGTCGAATGCGTCGCTCACCGACGCGAGCGCATCAAGGTCCGCAAGGGAGGTCACATTGACCGGCTCAGAGCCGGTTTTGGCGCCCGAAAACAGGTAGGTGCCGTCAAAGTTGGTATTCAGCGAGTTGGAAACAAACTTGAAAGTCTGGTCCAGCATCTCCGAGAAGCCTTCGGCCTGACCGTTCGCCAGCGTCGTCTGAATGGTCTCCTTAAGCTTCTCCATCGCCCCCAGCATACCTTCAATCTGCACGTCGTTGGCGTCCAGCTTGCCGCGGATGGTATCGATGGTCTGCTGGTAGGTCTCAATGCGTGTCTTGAAGGAGCGCGAGCCCAGAACCGTGTTGGTCTGACCAGCAAGCCCGCGGAATTCATCGGTCTTCTTGCCGGTGGAAATCTGGCGCTGGCCTTCGAAAACCTTTTGCTGGTTTTCCATAATAGAACGGATAAGCAGCGTTTGCTGACCGAATGATGATACCCGTACCATTTTCTGCTCCTTACACTATCGACAGCAGGTCGTCATAGAGATCCTGCACGCTTGAGAGGACCCGTGCAGCGGCTCCATAAGCATTCTGGTAAACGATGAGATTTGATAGTTCCTCATCCATATTCACACCGGACACGGCCGAGTTACGCGCACCGACCTCTTGCTGCAGCGCGATATTATCTTCTTCAAGGTCCGACACACGGCGAGCCTGCAGGCCAGCGTTACCGAGGAAGCGCGCGACATATTGGCTGAGCGTCACGTTACTCGCCTTCAATTCGCCTGCGCTATCAAAGCCGACAAGCGACGTTTCAAGGGCCTGGAAGGCCAGTGCGCCGCGCTGGTCGCCGTCGGTCAGGACCACATCGCCCACACCGCCCGTAGCATCAAAAACCGCAAGCGACAGAAGGTTCGGGTCAGACTGAATATCTTCCCTGATCGTTACATCGCGCGCAGCGTCTACCCGATGTTTGTCGCCAATACCGAAGGCGCTGGTAAAGTTAACCCCGGTGCCGCCGATATCGGTTGTGTCGTTGACGACCCTCAGGCGGATACCGTCATAGGATGACGTTTCTTCATACGTGAGCTGGCCATCGCCCCCTAAGGTGAAAGAGAAGTAGGCCCCCAGGCCACCCACATTATTCAGCTGAGTGATCATGTCATCAAACGTCGTGCCCGTGGTGCCAACGGAGATATTCGCGAGGCTACGCCCTAGTGAGTCCAGCACTTCAAATTCAATGGTTTCGCCAGCACCCAGGTTGTGGTCTTCCGTGCCGTCGAGGCCAGTTTCATAAATACCCGCCCGGTCGGCAGACACCAGGTCATTCATGCCGAAGAAATGGGAGAAGCCGCGCCCGCCCCGATCGCTCGGGTCAGCTTCGACATCAGCAATCACAACACCATTGCTGGCATTCGTTGCGCTGAAGGACATAACACCGTTCGTCAGCGCCAGAGTGCCGTCAGCCCCAAGGGCGGCGTTCACAGCTGTGACTACAGCATCAAAATCCGGGTAAGCAGCAGTATTGCTGAAATCAATGGTTACGGAATTGACCAGCTGGTTGCTGGAATCCACAACCGCAAATGTTGTCTGGCCGGTAAAGCCGGTCTGATGCCCGCCATCAACGAAGGTTTGCTTACCTTCCATGCTGTTGGGCGCAGGCACCGCCGAAAATTTGTTCTGGATGGCGTTGAACTGATCCATCGCACGCGCTGACAGTTCACCCAGGGTAACGCTCAGGTCCACCAGCTGGTGGTCGCGCATTTCCATCAAGCCCTTGAGCTTGCCAGACCGAATGTGCGGCGTCAGGTCCACTGTCGAGGAAATCTGCTCCAGATCATCATTCACACGGAATACATCAATCGTCGGGAAAGCTGTACCGGCTTCAACAATACCGGGCGCATCATAAGCAAGCTGGAAAAGCGATGTATCCAAAAGCGGATAGCCATCGCTTGTCGCGATCTTGACGCCACCGGCTTCGGTGCGCTCAATCTTGACGTCAATCAGGGAAGACAGCTCGTTGAGCGCCAGCGAAAGCTGCCCCTCAAGGCCGCCAGATTCTTCACCTAGCGCGCTGGCGCGCACCAGCAGCGGGTTCAGCTCAAAAATGCGCTGAAGCGTGGTGTTGATAGAGGTGACTGTCTCTGCCATCTGCGTGCTGGCTTCGCCGCGCAGTGACTGGATCTGGTCGTGATAGAGATTGGTCTGATCAGTGAAACTGCCGATCTCTGACAGCATCTGCTGGCGGCGCAGCACGTCAGCCGGGTTAAGCGCCAGATCTGCCATCGCC
>JBNKYQ010000191.1:0-5785 GCA_050300975.1 Kordiimonas sp. | reverse complement strand
GTTTTATGCAATACCGGTGCGTGGATAACGCCCATTACCGGTTCGCCGTCTTCTATCAACGCAATATTGACGGTGAATTCGCCATTACGCTTAATAAATTCCTTAGTGCCATCCAGCGGGTCAACCAGCCAAAAGGTGCCGCCTGAAATGTCAGGGCACTTCCCTTCGGATTTCGCTTCCTCGCCGACAATAGGAATGTCGGGAGCCAGCACCTTGAGGGCGGCTTCAATGACTTCCTCACCCCGACGGTCTGCTTCAGTAACAGGGGACTGGTCTGCCTTTCCAAACACTTCGAAGTCGCTGTGGTAGACGTCCATGACAGTCTCGCCAGCTTTCAAAATGGTGTTATGAAGGAACGGGATCATGGATGATAGGTCATGCGACATGGGAAACCTTAAAAAATATGTGATTGGCGGCTTGGCGCCTGAGGTACAGTTGGCTATGGTTCTGCCATGATTGAAAAAAATCGCAAGTCTTAATCGTGGGATTTGCCGAACCCGGGTGGGGTTTCCATAAGCGGAGGGGCTGATGGCTAATATAGATTTTGCGGCGCTGCTATGCTCGCGGCTTTGTCATGATTTGGTAAGCCCCGTTGGCGCAATTAATAACGGTCTGGAGGTCCTGCAGGATGAGCAGGAAGCTTCAATGCGGGATGCTGTGCTCGACCTGATTGAGAAATCGACGCGCCAGACAAGCAACAAGCTGCAATTTTTCAGGCTCGCTTTTGGTGCTGCAGGCGGATTTTCTTCACAACTAGACGTCAGAGAGTGCGAGAAAGCCATGCGGTCTTTCTTGTCAGGCAGCCGGGTTGAGCTCGACTGGCAAGTTGATCTGACGAGCGCGCCAAAAAATCTTGTAAAGGTTCTTCTCAATGTAGGTTTGGTCGTTTCAGAGTCGTTGATAAGAGGCGGTAAACTGCGGCTCACAACTCAGCAGTCCGGGAACGAGATGACGGTGTCTGTTGCCGGGGAAGGGCAGCGGGTCATAATGCAGAGGCCGGTCCGTGATGCGTTGGAGGGGAACCTCGCAGAAGAGGATTTGGACCCTCGGGCTGCTCCGGCGTTTCTGGCTTCAGCGGTTGCAAAAGAAACAGGTGGCAATATTGTTGTCGAAGCGATCAGTGAAACAAACATTGCTGTATCGGCCAAAATTGTTCTGCCCCCAGAAACAGGCGGGGAATAGAGAAAGTTTTACACGTTCTTAACTCTTTTTGGCCAAGGTGCAATGAGTGGGATTTTGTGTGAGTTCGCCAAAAGGTGAACCCAAGACGGGGCTCTTCAAAGTCGCCAGATTGATAAAGCGGGACAGCACCGAACACCCCTTCAGGGAAATTGGATATGGATGATCTATTAAACGAATTTCTTACTGAAACTGCGGAAAGCATCGATGTAGTAGATGTCGAGCTGGTAAAGCTGGAGCAGGACCCCAACAATAAGGAAGTGTTGGATAATATCTTTCGGCTTGTGCACACCATCAAGGGCACATGCGGGTTCCTTGGGTTGCCTCGGCTTGAGTCTGTTGCCCATTCATCTGAAAACGTTCTTGGCAAGTTCCGCGATGGCGAGCTGGAAGTGTCCGAGCATGCGGTGACGGTGATTTTGGAAAGCCTGGACCGCATCAAAGAAATTCTTGCTGGTCTGGAGGCCACCGAAGAAGAACCTGAAGGTGATGACGGTGAGCTGATAGGCCGTCTTGACGCAATTGCTGAAGGCGCCCTCGCCGAGCAGCCAGATCCTGAGCCGGACACCGTGGAAGGCGAAATTGTGGATCCAGGCCTGGGGAGACCTCTCAAGCCAGGTGAGGTTTCGCTTGCTGAACTTGAAGCTGCATTTGAAAATGCTCCCGGCCCTGAAGAAATGGCAGCAGAAGAAGCGCCGGCCGCAGAGCCTAAGGCGGCTTCTGGTGGGCGCGAAGGTGCATTGTATGACCGCATTGGCGGGGAGGACACGCTAGCAGTTGCGGCTCACCTTGTAGCGCAGCGCCTGGAATCTGACGAGAAATTGGCGAAGTTCTTCGCCGGTACGACCGTGGATCAACGCAAGGGTCGCTTCATGGGGCTCATGCTAGCGCTCTTTAAAGATGACTTGGACGCAGCTGACAATGTTGGCCGGCAATTGGTAACAGTTGCGGGTTTCGCGGATGCCAACTTCGATCAACTGCTCACACTGATCAAATCCGTTCTTGAAGAATGCCAGGTCGACGGGGATACGTGTGATGAAGCGGTAATGACCTTTGAACTAGTCCGTGAAGCCGTTGTGACAGCAGCCAAGGCGATTGCCAAAGCTGAAACAAATAAGGCCGGGACGTCTCAGGCGGCACAGCAGCAAGGCGCGGCTCGCGAGCAGAAAAAAGTATCCCAGTCCATCCGCGTAAGTGTGGATTTGCTCGAGGACTTGATGAATATGGTGTCAGAGTTGGTCCTTACCCGGAACCAGCTCCTGCAAATCACGCGCAACATGGAAAACTCGGAGCTCGGTGTACCCCTGCAGCGGTTGAGCCAATGCACGACCGAGCTTCAAGAAAACGTAATGAAGACCCGGATGCAGCCGATCGGCAACGCCTGGGCCAAGCTGCCTCGTATCGTGCGGGATTTGACCGTTGAGCTGGACAAGAAGATTGATCTTGATATGCGCGGTGCCGACACCGAGCTGGATAGGCAGGTTCTCGAGCTTATCAAAGACCCGCTGACGCACATGGTACGAAATTCTGCCGACCATGGCATTGAAACCCCAGCAGAACGTATGGCTGTTGGCAAGCCGGAAAACGGTACCATCATCCTCAATGCATACCATGAGGGTGGTCACATCATTATCGAGATCAAAGACGATGGTCGCGGTATCTCTGCAACGAAACTTAGTAATAAGATCCTGGAAAAAGGGCTGGCCACCCAAGCCGAACTTTCGGATATGTCCGATGCTCAGATCCAGAAGTTCATCTTCCATCCAGGGTTTTCCACGGCAGAGAAAATCACCAGTGTGTCTGGCCGTGGCGTCGGCATGGACGTTGTGCGTTCGAACATTGAAAAGATCGGCGGCACCATCGACATGAACTCGGTGGAGGGTAAAGGCAGCACCTTCCAGATCAAAATTCCTCTCACCCTAGCCATTGTGGCTGGTCTTATCGTCAAGGCGGAGGAAGAGCGATACGCTATTCCACAGATCAGTGTGCTCGAGTTGGTTCGCGCATCCCATAACTCCGAACACAAGATCGAGACTATTAAAGACACCCCGGTTCTCCGTCTCCGGAACCGTTTGCTGCCACTCGTCTATCTGAATGAGATATTGGGCTTTATGAGCCGGGATGAAATTGATGCGCGTGAAAATGTGGATGATTTCATCGTTGTGACCCAGGTTGGAGCATTCACTTTCGGGATCGTGGTAGACCAGGTCTTCGACACGGAGGAGATCGTGGTTAAGCCGGTTGCTCCTATCCTGAAGGACCTGGAGATCTACTCAGGGAATACAATCCTTGGTGACGGCAGTGTTATTATGATCCTTGACCCAAATGGCATTGCTTCGCTCGCGAACTCCGGGGTTGGCGATCACGAGCACGAGGAAGCCCAAGCGGAGGATCTGGTCAAGCGGTCCGTTGGGAACGAGAAAGAAAGCATGCTTGTGTTCAAGGCGGGCAGCGAAAATCCAAAAGCAGTACCACTTGCTTTGGTAGCGCGGCTTGAAGAAGTAGAAGTGGATACCATTGAACTGTCTGACGGCAAGCACATGGTCCAGTATCGTGGCGCTCTGATGCCTCTTATCATGGCGCATCCGGACATGAAATTCCGCGAGGAAGGTCGGCAGCCTGTGCTGGTCTTTACTGATCGTGAATACACCATGGGGCTCGCGGTGGATGAAATCCTCGACATTGTTGAAGAGGAACTCACCATTAAACTGGCGTCGAACAAAGCCGGGGTGGTCGGGTCTGCCGTAATCAACGGTAAAGCGTCTGAGGTGATTGATGTTTCGCACTATCTAGGCCTTGCGTTCTCTGACTGGCTGCGAAGCCGGGATCTGGCTGACGATGTTGCGCCCTCTGCCGGAGCGAAGGTTTTGTTGATTGATGACAGCGACTTCTTCCGTAATATGCTGCGCCCGGTGCTGACAGTAGCCGGCTATCGCGTACGGGCCGTCTCAAGTGCAGCAGCAGCGCTTGCACTGATGGATGAAGGCGAGATGTTTGACCTTATCATTTCGGATATTGAGATGCCGGATATGAACGGTTTCGATTTCGCCAAGGAAGTCAAGAAAGATACCCGTTGGGCGGATACAGCATTGGTCGCACTGTCCTCGCTCGCGACAGAACGTGATATCAACCGAGGGCATGAAGCCGGGTTTGATGATTATATCGCCAAGTTTGATAAAGAAACGCTTCTGCGGAGCCTGGCTCAACAGCTTAAGATTAAGGGAGACGCAGCATGAGTAATCTTGTTGTCAGAGACGATTTGAGCGTTGTTGCGACAGGCAGCCAGGATTTTGTTACCGTGCGTCTTGCAGGCCAGACCTTGGGTATTCCGGTGCTGGGCGTCCATGACGTGTTGAATCCACAGAAAATCACCAAGATTCCCCTGGCGCCTGAATGGGTGTCTGGCGTGCTAAACCTGCGCGGTAAGATTGTGACCGCAATCGACCTCCGGCAAAGGCTGGGCTTGCCTCCTTTGGAGGAGGGGAAACAAAGTATGTCTGTTGTCGTCGAACATAATGATGAGCCTTACAGCCTTCAAATTGATACCGTCGGAGAGGTCCTGTCTCTGGACGATCAAGATTTTGAAAGGAATCCCGTTACTCTCGACCCACGCTGGCGGGAAGTGAGCCGCGGAATCTATCGCTTGAAGAATGAACTGCTGCCAATTTTGGATGTAGACAAACTTCTGCGCTTTGAAAGTGGCAACAAAGCTGCGTAAATATATGAAAATACCAAAACACTTGTCACCAATAGGGGTGGAGTTGGGAGACATTCGCAAATGAAACTATGTCTTGTCGTCGATGATTCAAAGGTGATCCGGAAGGTTGCCCGACGCATTCTGGAGGAACTGAACTTCGACATCGAAGAAGCCGTCGATGGCCAGGATGCTCTGGATGCTTGTGACCGGAACATGCCAGATGTGATCCTGCTGGACTGGAATATGCCGGTTATGGACGGATTGGAGTTTTTGAAGGCCATCCGGTCGCGCGAGGGCATTGAGCAGCCGATTGTCGTTTTCTGCACAACAGAGAACGATATGGCCCATATACGCACTGCGATTGAGGCAGGCGCCAACGAGTATATTATGAAGCCTTTCGACAGGGAAATCATCGAAGCGAAGTTTACGCAAGTCGGCTTAATGTAATTGAGGAATATCGGGTGAACTCAACTGCCACTAAAACGACGAATACGGCCTCGCAAAAGGGTGGTCCCTACCGGGTAATGGTTGTTGATGACAGTGCCATCATCCGGGGATTTCTGTGCCGCTACCTTTCCGAGGATCCCGATATTGAGGTGGTGACAACAGCAAATAATGGTGTTGTCGCGCTTAGGCAGTTGGCGTCCAATGATATTGAAGTGGTCGTGTTGGATATTGAAATGCCCGAAATGGATGGGCTTACCGCACTGCCAAAAATGATTGATATGATTCCAGACCTTCAGGTGGTGATGGCATCCACACTGACCCGGAAAAACGCTGAGGTGAGTTTGCGTTCCCTGCAAATGGGGGCCGTTGATTATGTTCCGAAGCCAGAGACGGCAAGGTCTGTGAATGCCAACATCGATTTCCGGCGTGAGTTGGTGGATAAGGTAAAGGCCTGGGCTTCAA
>JBNKYQ010000190.1:0-5809 GCA_050300975.1 Kordiimonas sp. | reverse complement strand
GGGTCAATGGCCACTTCAACCCAGGGTTAACATTATACATGTATTCAAGCACCAGACGGCCAGCCAGAAGGGCAGCACCGGGCGGCAAAACTTCAACAAAAGAGGCGGCACCTAGAGCCTTACGCGGACGGCAACAGACGGCAATGATCGGTGCTGAGCAGATATCCGTTCGCGAACAGGTAACCGAGCTCGCGGGCATAGCTGGAGCGGGGACGCGCGTCGCTCGGTGGTGTTGCCAGCCAGACCACCCGCTGCTCGCGGATGATGCGGTCAAGGAAGCTTCGGTTCAAACTCCAGCGGTCAGGCTGGCTCATCGCCGCCCACTTTTGCGGGCACACATCGAAATGTAGCAATGCAGCCTCCTCAGCTACCCTTTGGTAGTAGGGAAAGTGGCCAAGCGCGGCACCGGACATGCCAGCCCACCGCCGTGAGGCGCGGGCAAAACCTTCATTTTTATCAAGCACGTCAACCAGCACAGCCAGGGCCACCCTCTATCCTAAGGACGCCAGAATGCTGGGAGGCTAAACTTGAGTCACCCCACCGAGCGGGGGGAATGAAACAATTCATGGTTTAGTTGTGGACAGGAAATATAATCCGAAGTTGAACAGCTTTCACAATGGCTTGCACCTTGCTGTTCACCTGCAACTTCTTTGAGGCACTTTTGATGTAACCGCCGACCGTGTTGGCGGAAATACCCAGGATCGCCCCGATCACATCATTGGTTTTTCCGGCGGCGGCCAGTTCAAGGCATTCTTTTTCACGTGGCGTCAGTTCTGGCACATCCACTCCTTCAAGGATCAGTTCCGACATACGGCTACGGGCAGCTTCGCCCACAATTTCCATATTTTTCCGGTTTGCACGCATCGTATCCGCATAGTCCCCATAGTGCCGGTTATAATAGCTGCAGGTGTATGCTTCATAGCCCTGAGACATGCCCTGAACGTTGAACCCCTGCAACAAGCCGAAGTCTCGCGCCTGCGACATCAACATCCGCTGTTCTCTGTTAAGGTTGGACCGGCTGATACACTCGTCCCAGGTAAAGGCCTCGCCCCCCTTGAACGCACGAATGGCGATGGGGTCAAAATGGATAAAGCCCCTGCTTGAATAAACCCGAAGCCACTCCTCCGGCCGGCGGTCAATTGCCGTCAGCCCGCTCGCAGGGTGGAAATGCATCAGGTACGCGCCATCCATACCCACGTGCCGGGCATGGCTATCAACCAGTTGCCACAAACTGCTGATGTCCGGAGCGACCCGTATTTTTTCAACCACATCAGATGTATGCATCACTCTTGCCCCCAAGAATCCTCCATTCCTATATAGCTGGCAGGCAAACAGCTGCCAACGCCCCTTATTGCCGCTCGCGGCCATGGAAAATGAATTTTCTCGCCTCCTACTGTGATTTGGGGCACAGTCACGGGCGGGGAATCATGGAAGACAGTTTTTTGTAACCAGCGGAATATCTTCCTGAGGGGAATTAAAACATGTCACGCATTATCATCATGGCCTATGGCCTGATCTCTTACATTCTGGGCGTTGCAAGCCTTGTATTGTTCATTCTTTTTGCCAACAACCATATTGGCCTACTTCTTCCAGACTATATCAGCCTGGGAATCGATCACGCGAACACGGCACCTGTTAGCCCAGCGATGGCCTTCGCCATCAATGTGGGCCTGATCGCCCTTTTCGGCCTGCAGCACACCGTGATGGCCCGGCAAACCTTCAAAAGTCGCTTGGTCGCGCTTTTGCCTCAGGCTGCGGAACGCAGCACCTATGTGTTGATGACGGCTGTCGTTATCCTGGTCATGGTGCAATATTGGCAGCCAATGACCAGCACCATCTGGTCAGTCGAGGGCGAGACCGCGCGCCTCATTATCACGATCGCCTATTTCTTTGGCTGGGGCTTTACCCTGGCGGCCACCTATATGATCAACCACAATCATCTGTTTGGCCTGCAGCAAAGCTTCAAACCGGACAATCCGGATGCCCAGGCAAAGGAATTCGTCACACCCATGTTCTACAAGGTGGTGCGGCACCCGATCCAGACAGGCGTGCTGATCGGCATGCTGGCAACCCCGGACATGACGGTTGGTCGGGCCACACTGGCCGCCGGCATGATCGTCTATATCCTGATCGGCCTCTACTATGAAGAGCGCGACCTTTTGGATGAATTCGGTGATACCTACCGGGACTATAAAGCACGGGTCGGTGGCCTGCTGCCGCGCCTGATGAAATAATCAAAGCGGGATTGGGCAGCACGACCGTGTGCTGCCCACTACTCGCCACCCAAATAAAACATAGGTTTACGTCAATCCGACATCTTCATATGCTGCCCCAATATTGATTCAGGTCTTCAGGGGGTAACACACATGGGACGTACAGCCATAGTGACCACAGCCGTGGTCGGGGCCGCCGCAGTTGGCGGCTATTTTTATCTTTCAAACAACATGGACGCCGCAATTCAGGATCAGGTTGATGCCTTCATGAACGATCCTGACATCGAGGTGGACATCACCTTTGACAGCCTGAAAACAAACCTGCTTTCCGGCACAGCGACGATTGAGGGCATCACGATCACCAACCCGGAAAAACCTGATGGCAAAGCGGCAATCAAGTCTGTCGACCTGGACATCGGCTTCAGCCCGCTCACGGGCAGCGCCACCGTAGACGGCATCCGTGTCGAAGGGTTTGACTTTACCGAACAAGATGGCTCTTTCTCACTCGCGTCCGGCGAGGTCCGGGGCGCTGACCTTGCGGCCATCTATGCGGCCTTTGAAGAGGAAACGCTGAAGGACTGGCCCTTCACGCTGGTGGATGTCCAGGGGGCCAGAATGACTGGCACGCCGGCGAACAATCCTATGCAGAAGGTAACCATGAGCCTGAACTCTGCGCGCGTCGCCACCAATGACGATCAGACCCGTGTTAATGAATTCCTGATCGAAGACTTTGCAGTCGACGCATCCAACCAGGGCTCTTTCGCGATCGGCCGGTATGAGATCAAAGGCCTTGATATTGGCTGGATCAAGGATCTGGTCGCCTTGAAAATTGCGCCGGAAGCGGCCGAAGAGGCTGATGACGCCCTTGAAAAAGCGGCGGCGCTGTCGCTAGCCAAGGCCTCCATCAATTATATGGGGATTGATTCCTTCAAGATTGAAGACGTGGTCTTTGACATGCCGGTGCAGGGCATGGCCATTTCGCTCAAGGAAATGTCCGTGGACAAGCTGGTTCGGCCCGCAGACATCGTCCTGGGTGGAGCCATGAAGGTGGATGCCCTTGAATTCAAAGGCATCCAGAACGCGTCCCCTCAGGCCATGCAGATATTTTCCCTCGCGGGCCTCGACGCCCTGCGTTTGGATATGGCTTCGAACACACGCTTTGATGACGCCACCAATGCCGCAACCAGCACTATGAAGCTGTCGCTCGACAAGCTGATCAAGCTCGAAAGCGAAAGTACCATCGCAGGCATTGATGCACCGAAAATGTCTGAAAAGCTGCTGGCCTACCAGACCAAGCAGATGGAAGAAGCCTTCAGCGCCGCCGAAGGCCAGGTACCGCCACAGCAGAACCCTCTGGCGCAGATCGCTGAAGCCCTCAGCGTCTACACCGGCTACTATGACAGTGTCGCCATGACGCTGGGGATTGAGGACCAAGGCCTTATCCCGCGCGGGCTGAAGGTCTATTCGACCTTGACGGGCATGCCGGAAGACCAGTTGCGCCAGCAGTTCACCATGATGGCGATCACCCAGACGGCGCCTGCGCTAGGCCAAGGCGCACCCGAGAACCTCGCTGAGGTTATCCAGGCTTATATGGCGCCCAAATCGCAGCCCATGCGCATCAGCGTTCGCTCGCTTGTTCCCATGACAGAAGATGCGCTTCGGGGCATAACGCAGCAGACTTGGCAGAATGTGTTCGGGCTGGAACTCGCGACTGTTGAGTAGGTAGGCGCCCCAACCGGCCGAAAAGCCAAGCATCACGAACAAAAAAAGAGGGCCGTTTGGCCCTCTTTTCTCATCTGACAGCCTCTACCCCCTATAGCCGGACTGGCTCAACGTCTTCCGCGGTACGGCTGGCTTTCTCCAGCAAGGCACGCATCGCATCGGCATCAGCATTCTGTCCCTGGGCTTCATGGACCCGCATCAGCCCATATAGCGACCATGCACTGTTCGGGTGCCGCACAAGGCTGGCCTTAAAGGCCTGCTCGGCTTCATCCAGCTTACCAGCTTCATATAGCGCGCCGCCAAGGCTCTGTTCCAAGGCGTAATACCAGAAGGGTGGCTCCGTGTAGCCCATGCTGTCCTGAACCTTTACGGCCTCGGCGAACAGCGTGGCTGCCATCTCGGGTGCTCCGCCCTTCATCGCCCTCTTTCCGGCAATGGTAAGGCTGCCAAGCTTGAGGATACTCGCGGCCGGGATACCCGCCCCGGTGATCTTTTCATCGGTCATCAGGGCTTCGATGGCGGCCTGCTCATCCGCCGCGCGGTCGTCTCCCGCTTCAGCCAGCTTCACCCCGCGGGTATAGTGCCACATGGCCTTCAGGTAAGGCACCGCATCCCCCGGGTCCGGCAAAGCCATCACCTCATCCAAAGCACCAAACTGGGCAAAGGCGAAATAAGGCGCGGCCTTGATGGGCGCTATCCATTCCGCTTCGGCCAGCACTTCCGCCGGCACCAGCTTGTCCAGACGTCGGGCATAATCAAGCGCCACATCTGCGTCCCCCGCCATCTGGGCCGAGACCAGAACAAAATGGACATTGTGCGGATAATAGCCATAGCGATAGAGATTCGACCCGCTCACGCTTTCCAGATAGGCCTTGTCCACCGCGACTGCATCTATGTTGGTATCAAGGCTGTCCAGATACCGGCCGATACGGAAATAGATATGCCCCGGCATATGCACCAGATGCCCTGCCCCGGGCGCAAGACCCGCAAGCCTGTCAGCATAGGGCTCCGCCTTAAGGGCCATGGTGCTGGCTTCATAAAGATGGATATAAAGGTGGATCGCGCCGTAATGGTCCGGGTTGACGGCCAACACTTTTTCAATCTGGTCAAGCGCGGTTCTGATATGCGCCTTGGGCGTGGTGAAATCCCGTTCCCAATAGTCCCAGGGGCTACGGTCCATCAGCGACTCTGCATAAAGCGTCGCCACATCCTGGTCATCAGGGAAACGGGCCGCAACTGCCGCCATCGCGTCCGCATAGGCTTGCGCATCCGCGTCCATGCCAGCCCGGTAGCGAACAGACAACGCATCAATAAGCGCCTGTTCGCGCGCGTCGGCTTTATCCCGCAGCGCCAGGGCCTGCGCCATGGCAGCTAAGGCCTTTTCATTCGCGCCCGGGTCCATGCCCGCATTGATATTGGGGCCAAGCGCCACGGCTTCACCCCAGAAACAGGCTGCGCAGTCCGGGTCCAACATCTGGGCCGTCTTGAACGCCCGAATGGCCTCCCAGTGGTTGAATCCATAAAGGAGCGCAAATCCCTGCCTGAAATAAGCGCGGGCTTCAGCGCTCCGGCTGGAAATGGCGAAGGCCCTGTGGTCCAGCCCCGCAATCAGGGGCACAGACGTGTCAGCCGTATCGCTGGCCTGTGCCGCGCTGGCGATCAGGTGAGCGATGTCCGGGCGGAACAGGCTGCCGCGCTTTGACCCGATCGGTCCACAGATATTCTGGCGCACGTCGCCCGGGTTGAAACTGTATGTGCCACCCTCTGTAACTGGTGACGTTGGCAGAAGCGTATGGGCGCCTGCGATCGCGGCAAGGCATACAGCCGGTGCTATCAATGATTTCATCAATCCCCCTATCAGACCGCCAAGGCCC
>JBNKYQ010000189.1:0-5858 GCA_050300975.1 Kordiimonas sp. | reverse complement strand
CGCACATTCTCATGAATTTCTACGAAAACTTCCTGATCGGAAAAGCGTTTAACAGCAGCTTTGGCAAGCGGCATGTTCAGATAGGCGGCAATGGCTTCCGCCAGTTCCGGGTTCGAGTTCCCGGTAAGGATCTTCATGCCCATTAAGGCCTCCGTGCGATGAAGATGTTGCGTTCGGGTGTCCTGTACCAGCCGGGGGCGGATGTGTAAAGGCGCCAGCCCGGCCCGCGGGCATTTTATCTGGTCAGTGCCTCAAATCGGGACGCATGGGTTCATATATTCCAAAAGTGCGGGTCAAGGCTTCAGCATGATTGCCGAGAGCTGGCGGCCGTAATCGGCCTCCTTTTTGTGAGTCGTGCGCCGATAGGAGAAATGATCCTCGCTTGTGTAGGTATCGAGCCCCGCCATCCAGACCGATTCGACATCATCGGTCTCCAGCCGGTATTTCACGAACCCCGGCAGGTCGAACTGCACATGCCACGGGTCTTTGCCCGGCAGGAAGAAGCGGTCGAAATCCAATTGTTCGGCCGTGAATCTGTCGCGGAAATCCAGATCCACTTCATAGGATGCCTGATGGATCGTGGGGCCGACGGCGGCAATGATCCGCTCCCGCTTCGCACCCAAGGCTTCCATGGCGCGGACGGTGGCGTCGGTCACGCCCATCAGCGCGCCCTTCCATCCCGCGTGCGCCGCGCCAATCACACCCGCTTCAGCGTCTTCGAACAGCACGGGCGTGCAGTCCGCTGTCAGGATGCCCAGAATGAGCCCCGGCTGGTTCGTGACCATGGCGTCAGCCTTTGGCCGGTCAGTGCCCCAGTCCTCAAGGGCGACGACCACTTCGCGGCCATGGACTTGGTAGCAACTGAGCACTGGTGTGTCCGGGTTGCCCGAAAGATGCTTTGCCGCGATGCGCCGGTTCTCACGCACGGCTTCCGGGTCATCGTTTGATCCCGGGCCACAGTTGAGGCCCTTGTAGAGGCCGGTGGAGACACCGCCCATGCGGCTGAAGAAAGCGTGCGGTGCGGCTAGAGCTGGGCTTTTCAAATGGTCGGTCATGGCTCTGACTTTACTTTTTCTGTTGCTTTCGCACTATAGGGCATATTCTGGATGGTGACAGGGGGCTTGATGCGGCTATTCATTCTTGTGGCGACCCTTTTGGGCTTCACGATGGCAGCGCGCGCCGACATTGGCGGCACGGTTGAGCTGAAGCGCGAGACTGTGCAAAGCTGGAAGGCCACCTTCTGTTTTGACGAAAGCGTCGATGCGTTGGGGTTCGCCCGCCCGGTGGCTGACCTGCGCCAAAAGTCCTGGGCGGCGGGCGAGATGGGGTTCAAGCTGGTGCACGCGGGAAAGGTGTCGCACCTTGAGCGGGCGGATGGGAAACCCTTCAACTGCGCCTCGGTCGCCATCACCACCAACACCATGATTCCGCAAAAGGACTATATGCCCTTCTCCAGTTTCAGCGATGGCGGGGTATCTGTCTTCACCGGCTATCTGACGGGGCAGGTGCTGCGGCACGGTGCCTGGGAAGACTATGACCTGCGGGCGTCCTACCAGGGCCTTGACGGCGACCGGGTCATCACCCGTAGCCCCGCTGTTCTGACGCAACAGTTTGTTTATTTCGGCCCCAGGGAACCAAAGGAAATTCCCGGTGCCACGTTGGTGATCGACCCGCTGATCCCCGCCAGCGCCCGGCTCGGCGTCCTCAGTACGCTGCCGCGGGGCAACAAGCTGCTCTCCGACCTGTTCGGCTTCACGCCATCTGAGGCCTATCTGGTGTATATGGCGGCGGGGGAGTTGGAGACTTCACCCTCCGACCAGACCAAGGCAGGCACGCTGCCCTACCAGATACTCTTTACCATGAAAGGCAAAGGCAGCGCCCGTTGGGCGGACAGCGACCCCTTGTATTTCCCGCGTTTCACCATGCATGAGGTGCTGCATATCTGGCAGCGGGATATATGGGGTGACTGGCTGGGCGAGGATCACCCCTGGGTGCATGAAGGTGGCGCTGAGGCTTTGGCGTATGAGCTGATGGACCGGGCGAAGGCTTACAAGGCCGGTCAGCTTGACGCCCTGTGGGCCACGGTTTCGAACAAATGCAGGAACCTGTTGGCGGAAACCAGCGTGCACGACGCCCCCGCGAAGGGGCGCTTTGATGCGGTCTATCAGTGTGGGGCAATTATCAACCGTCTGGTGGGCGCCGCGCTTAATCCCGACGCGCCCGGCGATGGCATGATCCGTTTCTGGCAGACGATGGCTGCGGGAAGTCGCGCGGGCCTGCCGGAGGCGGGCAGCGAACAGCTTTACTTTGATACGATGCAGGCGCTTGGGTTCGGCGCTGATGCCCGCGCGGCCCTTGTTCGTTTCCTTGAGGAAAAGCCCGCCAATCCGGATGCCGCGCTCAAGGCACTCAAGGCTGCGTTAACACTCGCGGCAGATGCACCAGTTTCCTGATTTCCATTTTTCGCCGTTTGAGGGTAAGATAGCTGGCGGGAGAATGCGGTAAGTGATTGAGCTGAAAGATCTTATCGACAACAGGCGACTGGCGGGCTTCCGCGAGGCTTGGGAAAGTGCGCGTTCAGGCGAGGCCATTCCCATGCGCCGCGATATCACCTTGCGCGGCTTCTCCCGCTTCATCCCTGACATGCTGATGCTGGAACAGGTGGGCCCCAGGGAATACCGCTATTGCCAGGCAGGCGAGGGCGTCAAGGACCGGCTGGAGATGCATGACACCGGCACCAACTTCTTCGATTTCCTGCACCCGGACATTCTGGCTGTCAGCGAAGACTGGTGGGGTGGGTTACTTGCCACGCCGTGCGGCGGCTTTGTCAGCTACTCCATCGAATATCCGGCGGGTGTGCTGCGCCATGCCGTCACCTTGATGCTGCCGATGGCCCGTGATGACGGGAGCCACCGAAAGCTGCTGGGCATGACCCATGTTGTGGGCGAACGCTATTTCTCAAACGGCAGAGGCAAGACGGTGATTGGCGAACATTGGGCGGAAGCTGATCACTTCGATATCGGGTACGGCGTGCCGGACGCCAAGGCTGCCTACAGCCACACGCCAGACCCGGATTTCCTCAAGCGCCTGTCGCTCTAGCACCAGCGCCTGTCACCTCAGGCATCAGGCCTGCTGCGATCCAAGCCACGCCCGGTAGCGCTTCGCGTCGCGGCGTTGGCCGATCTGCGATTTCACCAGGTTGATGAAGGGGCCGAAGGCCGGGTTCGGGCGCTTGCCGTCGGCGATGCGGTGGATCTGGGTTTTGGCCCAGGCCATCTCTGCCATACTGGTCAGCGCCGGGATCGGCATCTTGATCTTCCTCAGGCTGACGCCTGCCGCAAGGCCGGCCATCAGGTCGATCGGCAAGTTGGGGTTTTCCGCGAATGGCTTGCCCATGCCCACCACATCAAGTGCGCCCGACGCGAGCGCAGCTTCCATGCCTGCTTTCGACCGAAAACCACCTGTGACCATCAGCGGCATGGTGGCAATGCTGCGGAGTTCCTCGGCGAAATCGAGGAAATAGGCCTCGCGGGCTTTTGTGCTGGCGCGTTTGCTGCCGTCTTCCTTCACGCCCATCATGGCCGGGCTTTCGTAACTGCCGCCAGAGATTTCCAGAAGGTCAATGCCCTCCGCGTTCAGCAGGCGCACCACCTCACGCGCGTCGTCGCTTGAGAAGCCGCCGCGCTGGAAGTCCGCGCTATTGAGCTTTACAGATACTGCAAAGGACTTACCGACGCTGGACCTGATCGCCCGCACCACCTCCATCAGGAGCCGCGCGCGATTTTCCAGGCTGCCGCCCCAGTCGTCGGTGCGCTTGTTGACAAGCGGCGACAGGAACTGGCTGATCAGGTAGCCGTGCGCGCCGTGGATCTGCACGCCGTCGAACCCGGCTTGTTCAAGCACGCGGGCAGTGGTGGCGAAACGCTGGATGATATCCAGGATTTCCTCATGGGTCAGCGCGCGGGGTGTTGCGAACAGGCCTTTGGCGCCCTTGATCTCCACCGGCACCGCACTTGGCGCGACCGGTTCCGCGTTGACAACAGCATAGACCTGCCGCCCCGGGTGGCTGATCTGGCCCCACAGCTGGTTGCCGCCAGCCTTGCCCGCTTCGGCCCAGGCCTTGAGGCCCGCCATATGGCGCGCGTCTTCCACAATCACATTGTTGGGACCTGTGAGCGCTGTGCGGTCCACCATGATGTTGCCGGTAATCAACAGCCCCGGCTTGCCTTCCGACCAGCGCCGGTAGAGGCTGATCAGCCTGCCGCTGGGGCCATGGTCCGCGTCACAGAGGCTTTCCTCCATCGCCGCCTTGGCTAGCCGGTTCGGCAAGGTGCCGCCGTTCGGTAGGCTTAGTGGTTCTGAGATCAGGGCGGTTGGCGCGGCGGTGTCATGCATGGCGTGTCTCGGTTTCTAGATTTGTTTCCCATGGTAACTTGGTTGGGGCGCACCCTGTTTCAAGGTCGTGCCCGCATACCCCGCTATGCAGCCTTGGTGGGTTAAAAACCCGGCGCGCGGGGCATCGTGGGATGCTGGACCGCGAGCACCTTGAAAAGCGCGCCCATTTCATCCGGTGCCGTCAGGCGCTTCAGCTCTGACAGGATGCGTTCCTGCCCGTTCTTGGACGCCGTTTCCGCCAGCTTCTGGGCGCGCACGCCCAGCCCGATGGTCATCAGGAAGGTGCCCTGTTCGGTGGTTACGGTCGGCTTGGCGCCAGTGGCCTCGGCCGCCTGTGCGATGCGGTCGAACGCCACATGGGCCGTCAGGTCCGCCTTGCCGGGCTCAGCGAACGGGTCCGCGAATTCGTGCGCCTTCAATGCCTGGAAGGTGTCGCCCGGCGCGGAGGTTGCGTAGCCGTAATCGATATAGAGCGCGGCGCCGCCGTGGGCCGCCAAATGCGTGGCCACAGTGGCGCTCATGGAAATTGCGCCGGGGCAGACTTCGAGTAAGCTGCCATCGGGCGCATCCAGAAGGTGCGGGGGCGCCAGCGCGAACTGGGCGGCAGGCTGCGTCAGCACAAATCCGAGACGGTCGCCCACAAGGCCGACCGAGCGCTCAAGCCACTTGCCGCCCTGCTTTTCATACTGGTGGATCGGCAGCGCATCGAAAAATTCGTTGGCGACCACAAGGGTGGGGCCTTCGGGGATACCGCCAAAGTCATCGTGCCATTGGGCATCCGGCACCTTTTCCGCCTGCAGTGCGCGCAGCTGTGTGCTCGCTTCAACGAAATGCACGGATGCGGCATCCTTGAAGCCCGGCACCTTCGCGGCTGCACGCAGCATATCCGCCATCAGCGTGCCGCGCCCGGGGCCAAGCTCGGCCAGTGCGATACCGGAGACGGCCCCCTGATCGAGCCAGGCCTGCGCGAGGCAGAGGCCGATCAGCTCTCCGAACATCTGGCTGATCTCGGGTGCTGTCACGAAGTCGCCGGTCGCGCCGAAAGGCTCCCGTGTCGTGTAGTAGCCGAGCGTCGGATGCAGCAGGCACTCGGACATGTACTCGGCGATGCTCAGCGGGCCTTGGGCGGCGATGCGGGCGGCGATATGCTCCGCGAGGGTCATGCCGTGCGCCGGGCGCGCCGGACCAGCAAGAGCCCGACGAGGATCATCGGCAGCGACAGCAACTGCCCCATGGTGAGCCCCCAGCCGCCGAGGTGCAGCGCTAGCCCCAGGGGGTTCTCCGATGTGACGAATTGCGCGTCGGGCTGGCGCACGAACTCGACGAGGAAGCGCGCCGCCCCGTAGCCCGCGAGAAAGCTTCCCGTGACCAGCCCTGGACGTTTCAGCGCGCCCCGCGCCCAGACCAGCCAGATCAGCAGCGCGCCGAGCAAAAGGCCCTCAAGCCCCGCCTCGTAGAGTTGC
>JBNKYQ010000188.1:0-5862 GCA_050300975.1 Kordiimonas sp. | reverse complement strand
AGCGCCAGTTGAAGCCTGGATTGCCCCGCCGGTGACCGACCGACGCTTGTAATCCCCACCTGAAATCTCGAACGCGCTGACGTCTGCAAGTGTTTCGTGGCCTGAAAGGTCTGGCACATAGGTGGCGTTCAACAAGATGGCTGTCAGCTTGGCTTCATCCAAAAGCTTGCGGCTGCCATCGAGAAGCGCAACCAGCGATTTGTCAAAGAGTTGAAGGGGGCCGGTGATCATGGCTGCACCTCAGTGTTGGATACGGCATCTGAAAAAGCAGACATGGCGGCACCGCTTGGTACCTGGACCGGGTCTTTGAGACGGGTGGCCATGGTCTGGCGCGCGGCGGAAAGGCCCGTAACCTCGCGCCCCGTTGTCGTGGCAGCTTGGCCTGCGACACCGAGGCTGGCTGTCTGGGCCTCGACCGTGAAGGGTTGCAGCCGGTCTCCGGCCATGGGGGCGCCGCCGACGGGCGTGGAAGCAAGAAACATCGCCTGATCCTTCCGGGAATGGTTAGCGTGATGGGGGCGGGTTGCCGCCGGTTGACCGCAACCCTTTTCTTCTGCCGTGCTTTACTCAGCAGCTTCCTGCGGTGTACCTGGGACAGGTGCCTCGGCGCCCTCCGCGGAAACGATGGCGCTCAGCACATTGAAGATGTCGACATAGGCCGGCATTTCAGCGCCTTGCATCTGGGTGCGAGACAGGAACTGGAGCGTGGCAGCAGCTTGTTTTGCATTCAGTTTCGGGATGGATTGCGTCATGGGAAATATCCTCTTCTATAGACGGAAGAAAGGAGCGCGTGCCACACGGCCCCACGCTCCTTCAGGGTGAAAACGGCAGGTGTGATTTGGCGCCTAGACTGCGGCGCCTGTAGCATCCACCCACTGGCTGCCGTCAGACCAGATGGGTTTGCCAAGATTGGTATCGAACATCGATGCGCCTGCCCCTGCGGTTGAGGCGCTCGGACGGTTTGCTGTTGTGTCTGCCTTGCCTTTGATGATGCCATTGGTTGCGATATCTTTTGTCAGAAAATCCCAGACACCTTCGTTGTGGTCATACTGAAGGACCTTGATCGTATCATGCCGGAAGATGATGTCGTACGCCTGCGACGGATGGCTTTCACCAAACATCTGGATGTTCGCGCCAGTGTTGCCAGCAAGCCCACCCGAGAGCGTCATGAAGGAAGTCGACGTTCCTCGGGAAATGGAGTTTACGGTTCCAATGTCCTTGCCCTGGAACTGCCAGACATTCTGGTCTGCGTCATAAGCAAGAACATTGTTGCTGTCGTTTCGGAAGACGATATCGCCCGCATTGGTGGCGTGGCTTTCAGCGTATGCTATGATGTTTGCGCCAAGGGCCGTAGTTGAACCGCCGGATACGATCAGCTCATTGGCAGTAGTGCCCCGGACAATGGAAGTCATCGACCTAATTTGCGTCTCTACAAAACTCCAACGTGAGTTGGCGTCAGACCAATGGAGGATAGGGGTAGAACCGGATCGCACATAAAAATCGTTTGGCGTGGTAGCATGGGCGCCACCAAACATAAGAAAATTTGCACCTGCCGCAACACTGGACCCTCCGGAAATGTTCAGTTGTTCGGAGTCCGCGAGCCGGTAAATGCTATCCCCGATCATTCGGATATCGCCAACGCTTTGCAAGTAGTTGCCTTGGAAATCCCAAAGGCCAGCCCTGGCATCATAATTCAGGACATAGGAAGCACCGTCACGGAACACGATGTCGCTTGCCTGGCTTGCGTGCCCCCCGCCATACAAAGTGATATTGGACCCGCTCGCGGTGTTCACCCCGCCAGACAGTGTCCAGTTGGACACATCGTCGGCGTTATACATCCCGGTGCCGCTGATAGACACGTTACCGATGCCGGACAGGTTATTGCCCTGGAAGTTCCAATAGCCGATGCTGTTATCCCAGTTGAGCTTGGTGCTGCCTGCGGCCAGGAACGCAATATCGTTGGCCTTCGTAGCCTCAGCATTTCCGTAGAGAAGGATAGCGCCACCCTGTGCGCCAGAGATGCCACCAGACAGGGTCATGGTACTTGTGTTGACAGAGCAGAGTATGCTGCTGTCACTGCCTGTCAGAGTGATGTTGCCAGAGAATGTGCCAGACCCTGTATCCAGCAGATCGCCGCCACCCAGCCCCACGTTCCCGGATGCATATACTGTGAGGACGTCATCCCAGACCAGCTCCCCACCCGGGCCCGATGCGTTGTTTGCCGCGGTCCTGACTATAGTGTCCCCTGCATTGTTGATATAGAGCTGGGCAGCATGGCCATTGGACCTGTATTTATAAGCGCCGTCGAAATACCAATTGCCACCAAGCCAGACAGCGTCACCTGAGGTCGCTGTTGTCGCAGCCATCATCGCCCCGGTTTCGCCAACTTCAATCACGTCATAGGACATGGACCAGTCACTTCTAGGCACCCCTCCAACACGTAGACGTTTTGCCGTGTCTGTAGCTAGGTTGCCATCACATGTTGCAACACCAGCACTATCGTCCCAGGAAAGCCAAGGAGAGGCTCCGGCCCGGAAGATCATGTCGTTGGCATTAGTTGCATGACTTTCGCCGTAGAGGACAAAGTTTGCACCAATCCCGGTCGATGTGCCGCCGCTGATGCGCAGGCTACCTGTATCGGTCGCACGCCGGATTACCGTGCCGTCGAAGGAGACGAGGCTTCCGTCGTTGGAAATTTTCCACTGCTGGGAACCCGTCACTGTGGTGGCGTCCGGCGCTGTCCAGAAGCTGATTTCGGTTGGCGCGTTCATAAGCGACGTTGCGCCGCCTAGCCGCAGCTGGTTTTCCGTGCCGTCGCTCACGACCGACCATACGCCGACAGGCTCTTCCGCGTTCAGATAGTGCGGCACACCCACCCGTCCGACCTTGATCGTCGCGTCTGTAATACCGCCCCCTGTACTGTCGGCGCCAATGCGCATGGAAACGTCATTACCCGGGCCTACCCGCACGATCTTGTTGCCCGCGAAATTCCATTCTGCGTTGCTGTTGTCATAGAGCAGCGTGTTTGTGGTATCGACCTTGAACAGGATGTCGCTGGCCTGGCTTGCGTGGCCAGGGCCATAGAGATAAAGGTTTGCGCCAGAATTGAAACTGCTACCTCCGGCAATGTTGACATTGCTGGTGTCAACATTGCTGTGCATGCTGGCAAGGCCCGTGAGCTCATTGCCATGGAAGTGGAACCGCCCTCTTTCGTCGATCCGAAGCCGGGTCACGATGCCGGTGGCGTCATCAGGCGCCGTGGTGAAAATGAGCTCGCCGCTGGCTTTGCCCACAGTATCGGTACCACTTTGGGCAGCAACCGCCGCCACGCGGGTGCCGTTCCACCACCCTTCAAGCGACATGATATTCTGGTTTACGCCAACCCTGTCCGCATGAAATTTCTGCACTGCACCCGTGTCGGTATTATCGCCCAGGTCCAGATTGTCGCTGGCAATCGAGACATCGCCCGCGAATGTTGCTGTTTCACCGATATTGGCTAGGGTCAGGATAGATTTGTCGCCACCATCGATGAAGCGCAGTTCATCGGCGCCTGCATCCTTGACATACCGAACCTTGAAGCCGTTACCGAACGTACCATCGTGAGCAAAAAACTGCAGGGTACTTTGGCCGCCATTATCATGCGCCTGACGACCAATATTGAGCAAGGACTCCTGACCGTCCGAACGATACCCAACATGCGCATTCGCTTCAGCGAAAACGGCACTTGCAAACGTGGCGGTCCCGTTGACGTGCAGCGTCGTTCCAAGAGAGAGGGAACTGCCTGAAGTGACTGCCCCGAGAACGGAAAAATCACCACCAACTGTCACAAGGCCCGCATTGCCTGACGTCCGGATATCAATATCGCCAGCGTTAGCCTGGCCATTGCCAGTGCCATAGAGATAAATCCGCGCGTCAGTTCCCGCGACTGACCCCAAGGTCAGGTTGATGTCCTGATCCTGCAACAGGCCCACATATTGGTCCGGGCTGCCCGCAAGACTGATGTTGCCGTCAAAGTGTCCGCTGACAGCGGACAGACTGCCCGAAAAGACTGCGCTTTGGTCGAAGCCCAGCTTGAAAACTCGGTTATGGTTTCCACCACTATCCGTCGTATGGAATAGTAGGTCACCATATGGATAGGTTGCGTTCCGCCCGACATGCTGCGCATAGATCCCGGCTGTAGCCGACTTGAACGTCTCGCTGGCGCCTGACGACGTGAACTGGAGCGATGAGAGGTTGCCGTCCGTATCGTCTTCGTTGTGGATCACCAGCTTAGGGCCGCTATGATTTCCGGTGGTTTTGCTGATGGTCGCGCTGGCAACACCCCATTGAATGCTTAGCTGCGTGCGCGCCTGAATGTCGGTTCCGTAAGCATGAAGTACCTCCGTCTGGCCTGCGACAACCGCCAGCCGGTCGTATTGATGGCTGTAAATCAAGCCGCCCTGGTTCTGATAGGACGCGCCGTCTGTGAAATAGAGAATTCCGCGTCCATTCGCAGGATTGGACAAAACAGACAGGCCTGCATTGTTTTCAAGCGTACCGCCCAACACAATATGTTCCGCGTCGGGCGAAGCCTCGCCAAGCGCGGCGCTGCCTGACGTCAGCTTGCTGGCTGTCACTGCGCCATCCTTCAGAAGCACGCCATCTGCGGTCACGCCAGCGTCCGGGGTTACCTCGCGGATGATATCTGCATCATGGGTGGGGGAGAGGAGGAAGTCGGCCGTGGCTGCACAATAAACACGCGCATTCCCCGACAGATCAATCGGCGCAGCACCCGCCTGCAGGTACGTACCACCCACCAGGGTTTCGGCCACATCCGTCCGCTCAAGCGTCAGGGCGTCCACCAAAGTGCCGGTGCCAATTTCGTAGTTATCGCCATCTTCAATCACATAGATGACGCTGTCGCCAATTGTGAAGGCGTCGGAAAAACCGATATGCCCCGGCAGCGCGCCTGCAAGCGCAATATCACCGGTGCCGGTGGTGGATGTGAGTTCGCGAACCCGGTTTGCCAGCATGAGAAAATTCCTGATCGAAGAGGGAGGAGAAAAAGAAAAGGGCGGCGCCGAGGCCCCGCCCAACAAACTTTGAGTGTTAATGCCCTTAGGAAGCGCTGAATTTCAGCAGCTTGATGGCGTCATCGTTGACAAGCGCACCGCCCACACGGCGGGTGGCATAGAAATGCACATATGGCTTGTTGGAATAGGGGTCGCGCAGCACACGGGTGCCGGTGCGCTCCACAAGCGTGTAGGCACGTTCGAAGTTGCCAAAGGCAATCGCCAAAGCACCGCCAACGCCAGCGCCGCCGCCATCAACGTCGAAATCCGTGTCCGGCATGTCTTCGCATTCCACAACCGGATACCCCAAAAGCGTATCCGGCTGGCCTTCCACAAGGCCCGCGCGCCAGATGAAATTGCCGTCTAGATCCTTGAATTTGCGGACCGTTGCCAGCGTCTTGGAGTTCATCACGAACTTGGCGCCCTGGCGGTAGCGGGAAGATAGCGCATGCACCAGATCAATCAGGATATCGGCGGGGTCAGTGCCTGGGAACGCCGCATCAACGCCGGTTGGAATATATTGGATTTGGCCGAACGTGCGGTCCACGTCACCGTTGGTTACCGCCGTGTAGGTCAGGAAGCCTTTTGGCTTGTCCACGCCGTCGCCGCCGTCGATGCGGTTGTCGCCGCCGACGCCATAGATGATGTTTTCACCACCGACACCAAAGATCGTGTCGTCGCCTTCACCGCCGATCAGCGTGTCGCCGTAGTTGCCGCCAGTGATGTGGTTTCCGAAGTCACCGCCCTTGAAGATATTCTGAAACCCATAGGTCTTGGAGGTCAGGTGGGTCTCGCCTTGCCAGTAGGTATC